>NZ_CP107965.1 GCF_041434935.1 Kitasatospora sp. NBC_00374
CCTCGCCCCTGGCCTGGCGGCCAGGGCGGCCCTGGCGGGCCGTCAGGCACGCTCGCCCCGGCGCCTGGCGGCGCCTCGGAATTGCGCGGGGAATAGGCAGTGCATTGTTGGGGGAATTGGCCGATGGCCAATTCGTGGGGATGGTGCGGCCCCTGGCGGGGCCTCAGGTGGTGGGGCGTCAGGGGCGGGGCCGGTGGCCCCGCTTGTGGTGGGCGTCCGGGCCGGTGGCCCGGTGCCATCCCCATGCCGTCCCGGTGCCGCCCCGGGCACCACCCGGCCGGTGGCCGGGCGGCCCGCCGATCGGGTGGCCGGTCGGGCTGCCGATGGGCCGGGGCGGTGCCCCGGCCCGTGCCAGGTATGACGTGATTCCTCGCTGGCAAGCCCATACCCCGCACGGGACCGGGCCCCGGTGGCGGTCCGTCAGGACCGCCCTCCCGGCCGGTGGCCGGGCACACCGGCCACCCCCGCACGGACACCCCGCACAGAGCCGTGCACGGGCCCGTACGGCACCCCCGGGCAGTACACCGGGCCGGTGGCCCGGACACCCCGAGAACGGACACCCAACCCCCCGCCCGGCCCTCCCCACCGACCGGCACGGCACAGCACCACCCGACACCCCCCGAACCCCCGCACGACCGGCCCGCACGACCAGCCCAGCACGACCGGCCACCCCACCACCCGACAACCCGTCACACCCCCACCACCAACCCACCACCAACCCACCAGAAAACCCGCCGGAAAGCCCGCCAGAAAACCCAACCCTAAAACAATGCGCATTCCCAGAAAGCTGGACTAGACCACTTTATAAAAGGAACACCACCACAAACCCCAGAAAAGAACCGAGGAAAGCGGCGGAAACACCCAACGAAAACCACCCCGAACACCACGCAAATACACACCCCACCACCACCCGAACACCCTCGGGCCGGTGGCCCGACCACCACCCACAACCACCCCGAAAACCCACCGGGCCGGTGGCCCGACACCACCAGCACGCCCGGCCGGTGGCCCGACACCACCAGCACGCCCGGCCGGTGGCCCGACACCACCAGCACGCCCGGCCGGTGGCCCGGCCCAGCACCACCCCGGGGGCCCGAAGCCGGTCACCACCACCACACCACCAGCCACCCGGAACCCGGCCACCAGCACCACACCCAGAGACCCACCACCCAAAAGCCGGCCTCCAGCCCCCACAACACCCCCAACAGCCCACCCACAGCCCCAACACCACCCCCGACCACCCCACACCACCAACACACCCAGCAGACCCCCGCACGAGCCCACAGCAGACATGTACTGAGCGGCAAGGTGATCCGACTCCCCGATCGGATCACCTTGCCGCCCAGCCCGACCGACCCCGCACCGCGAATGCCGCCGAGGCGACCGGCACCTGGGCGGCCGGAGGCCGGCGCTGTGGGAAGGCCCCGAGCGTGCTCCGGCGCGGGGCCACCGCTCAGATTAGGGAGACGCCGGATTTGCGCAGGTCAGATGGGGTGTCAGGCTGACGATTTGTCCCCCCAGTCGAGACAGACCGCCCTTGGTCTGTCTCGACTGGGGGTGTATATCGGCGGCGAAATGTCGGTGAGGCTGACAGCATTTCGGGCTAAACGTCGGCCTGGCTGACATTTCTACGCGCTTGGGCAACTCGGTGGCCAAGGTGGACGGGCTGCGAAACGGGAACGCCCCGTCGCTCGGCTGGAGTGCCGGACGACGGGGCGTGGGTGTCGCTGCTGGGGAGTACTAACCCACCGCGTGCAGGGTGCCGCGGCGCTTCAGGGCGGCGGCCTTCTTGGCGGCGGCCTGGGTGGCGCGCTTCTTCCGCTGCTGAGCCAGTTGGTCCTGGTAGGCGGCGACTGCGCGGTGGTACGAGGCGATGAAATCGGGGGCGTCCAGCCGGTCTTCGCTGGGCATCTCATTGACGGCTGCTACAGCGTCCTCGGGGGAGTTGTAGCCGGCCAGCATCGCGTTGATCTGGTAGACCCCGTTGCGGACCTTCCTGACGATCTTGGCAAGTTCCAAGCTGCGCAGCGCGGCGTTGGCGCTGGGGCGACTGAGGCCGAGGAGTTCGCCGACGCTGGCCTGGTCGATGGTGATGCGGCCGCCGGCCTCGCTGAGCACCCGGAGCTTGAGCAGGGCGCGGTAGGCGGCTGGGGGGAGGTCGAGGTCGGCCAGGAGGCCGTCGGCGTTGACTGCGGCGAATCGCAGTTGGCTCACTGCAGTGTTCCTTCCTCTTGGGGGGCGCTGCGTTCGAGGCGGCGTTCCGCACGTCGCTTCGAACGTGTCTGGCGCAGCTCCTCGATGGCCTTGCGCATGTGCTCCAGCGACGGGTAACGCACCAGTTCCGGCAGGGTCGCATCCTTTCGGATGCTGGTGAGCGTGTCGTGCTGCTCTACGCGAATGTACTCGGACTTGCCGCCGGTGGTCTCGGTGCCGGGGATGAACTCCGCAGCCCTGTAGCTGAAGGGCGGGTTGAACTGGTAGACGCCGCGCTTCACCTTGAAGGCGATGCCGTGGCCCATGATTTCCTGCAGGGCCTCGGAGGCCTTGGTCCGAGAGACGTCGAGGACGGTGGCCATCTCCTCCTGGGTGAGGTGGATACGGCCGCCCGCTCGCTGGCAGGCGATCAGCAGCAGGATCAGGCGGAGCGGGAGCGCCTCCCGGAAGTACTGCGCGATCAGGAAGAAGAACTCCAGCGAGTCCATCGCGAACGCGTTGGGACGGTCCGGGGTGCCGTAGAACTCCAGCTGGGCGCGCTCGCCATCGAGAGTCAGCTTCCGGCCCGGGTAGCGGCGAGCGACCTCGTCGAGGTCCTTCACCGGTGCGATGGGCCTGCTCCACGCCTGGAGGGCGTCGTCGACTGGCGGCAGCGGACGCGGAGCGCGCTTCGCGGTCAGCGGCCGGCCCTCCTTGGGCTCGGGGGCCACGTCCTGCTCCTTTCCTGGGTGATCACCTGCGGCTGCAGTATGTCAGCCCGGCTGACAGATACGTCGGTATCACCGACGTTTCGCGCGTGTTGTGTCCCCCCTGAGGGGACACAACGACGGTGAGGGCCTGGTGCTGCGCCCGTGGCTGGCATCGGCTCGGAGCCCGCTGACCTTGCAGGACCGTGCCCCGAACGCATGGGGCGCCCAGCGGACTAGCGCTGGGCAACAGCGCTCGGGCTGGCAGTGCGTATCACTGTTGCTCCCAGCAACAGTGATACGCATCGCCTCGGGCAGGGCACGGGTGGATGTATGCGTGGAACATATGCGGATCGATATGTCCGCTGATGCTCGCGCTGGAGCAGCCGAGCAGGGCGGACGCCGCTCGCGGTACCCGGCTGTGGTCGCGATCATGGAGCTATGGCCTCCCGAGCGCAGATGTCGCCGGTGCAGCTCCCCCAGGTCGAGCCGATGCTCGCGACTCCAGGACCGCTGCCGACCGGTGCCGGATGGTGGGCGGAGGTGAAGTGGGACGGAGCCCGGTGCCTCGCCTATGTCGAGCGCGGCCAGGTCCGGCTGGCCGGCCGCAGAGGGACAGACTTCACAGCCCGCTTCCCGGAGGTCGCCGAGGCTCTGGAGACCGTCTCGGGGCCTCTGGTCCTGGACGGCGAGATCGTGGTGATGCAGAGCGGGCGGCCGTCGTTCCACGGACTGCAGAGCAGGGTGCACCGCTCGCGGCCGGCGTCCATTAAGGCCGGGCGGACAGCGGCGCCGGCCATCCTGGTGGTCTTCGACGTGCTGCACACCCAGCGACCACTGCTCACCGTGCCCTACGAGGAGCGTCGAGGCCTTCTGGAATCGCTCAATCTGGAGCTGCCGCAGGTGCGAGTGCCGCCTGCGTGGCCGTCGGTCGCCGACGCCTTCGACTGGACCCGCGGTCAGCACCTCGAAGGGATCGTGGCCAAGCGGGCCGGCTCGCTGTACCGGCCCGGGGCTCGCTCTCGGGACTGGGTCAAGTCCAAGCACCTGCAAGTGGCCGACGTCGTGATCGGCGGCTGGCTCCCGGGTGGGCGGGGTGAGGCCAGCGTGCGGGCGGTCCTGGCTGGGGTGCCCGCTGCTGAGGGCGGTCAGCTGCTGTTCGTCGGCGCTGTGGGCACCGGCTTCGCCGATGCAGAGCGCCGGGCCCTGGGCGCCCTGCTGCATCGCCTGTCTACGCCGACCAGCCCGTTCGTCGCACCGGTCGGCGGCATGGGACTGCTGACCGGCACCGAGGTCCGGTTCGCTGTGCCGCGGCTTCACGCCGAGGTGGAGTTCCTGGAGCTCACCCCGGCAGGCCGCCTTCGGCATCCGGTGTGGCGGGGACTGCGGGATGACGATGCCGCACCCGGGCCGATCGGATAGTCGGCGGTCAGGCAGCCGTGCAGCGCGGGTCGGTGGTGGCCCGCGCGTGCTCGGCCCGAGCACTCTCCAGGAGCTCCCGCCAGGAGGTGACCGTCGGCCGCCGGCGCAGCAGGGCGCGCCGTTCGCGTTCGGTCATGCCGCCCCAGACGCCGAACTCCAGCTGGTTGTCCAGGGCGTGCGCCAGGCACTCGGTCCGGACGGGGCAGCCGAGGCAGGTGGTCTTGGCGCGTTCCTGCTTGGCCTGCTCGACGAACATCGTGTCCGGGTCGGTGTCGCGGCAGGCGGCCGCGTCCCCCCAGTCGTAGTCGTGTAGCACTTCTTCCTCCCCCGTGTCGGTGCTGGGCCCAATCTAGGCGATGGGGTTTCGAGGGTCGAGCATTTTACATTCTGGGGATTCTTGGAATTCAGGCGGTCGACATGCTCGGAATTGTTGAACTCCGCTCCGTGAGGAGGCTCAGGGTTGAGAGGCTGACTGGTCGTCCTGCCGGTTTTGAATTCCTATTGGGGGTTCATGAGGTCAACGGTGCTCGCGGAGGGGTCGGCGACTGCGCGCAAGGGGTGATGATCAGATGATCGGGCCACTGTCCCTCTCGTTGCGGGAGCCGCCCGTCAGGCGCGATGAAATCTACTCTGGATAGGCAATCGTCCGGCTTGGGCTCCACCGGGCAGCGTGGATGGTTCGACGCTGCCCGGTGGAGGCCGTCCGGCCTCAGCAGGGGACGATGCCCTGGAAGTCCCACTGGGTCGGGTCGGTGGGTCGGGGCTCGTAGTCGGCCCGCTCGGCTTCGCCCGGGATGATCAGGTAGGCGCCGGTGGACAGCTGCCCGGAGGTCCAGCCGTTCACGTCGAGGAGCTGGCCGTCCAGCGGGCCTCCGCGAAGTTCCCGGTACTCGCCGTCCGGCTCCGGGCCCGGGGTGGGGTCGTCGAAGTCGGTGCCGTAGACCCTGTGCCAGGTGGTGTCGTCCATGGGCAGGTCCCTTCTCTTCTGGCGGGCGTCAGAGGCTGCGGAGTACCGCGACGACCTTGCCCAGGATGATCGCTTGCTCTCCCGGCAAGGGCTCGTAGAGGGGGTTGGCCGGCATGAGCCAGGTCAGCCCGTCGCGGTGCCTGAGCCTCTTGACGGTGGCTTCGCCGTCGATCATGGCAGCTACGATCTGCCCGTTCTCGGCTGTTGGCTGTCGGCGAACGGTGACCAGGTCGCCGTCGCAGATCCCCGCTTCGAGCATCGAGTCGCCCGCGACGGTGAGGGCGAACAGCTCGCCGTCGCCGACGAGTTGCCGGGGCAGTGGCAGGACGTCCTCGACGTCCTGCTCGGCGAGGATCGGACCGCCGGCTGCGATGCGGCCGACCAGCGGTACGTACGAGGTGGACGTCGGCAGGTGCGTCCGCGGGGCCAGCTGCTCAGCGGAGCCGAGGCGATGCTCGGACACCACGTAGGCCCGGGGCCGGTGCGGGTCCCGGCGCACGACGTGCATCTTCTCCAGCCGCCCGATGACGTGGGCGACCGATGAGGTGGACCGAAGCCCGACGGCCAGACCGATCTCCCTCATCGAGGGCGGGTACCCGTGCTGCGTGACGAAGTCCCGGATCGTGGAGACGACTTGCCGCTGCCTCTCCGTGAGTCCGTCGAGGCCGACGCGGGCGCCGGGCGGTCGGCCGGCGCGGACGGGGCTGGTGCTGTCCTCCGGCACGGGGCGCTCCTCTTCCTGGAGATCTTGGTGGTGTGGCACTCTACGCCCGCGATTGGGCGCGGTCCATGGACTTTGTCGAACCTTCAGTACGCCTCACCTGCGGTGATGCGTCCGGTTGCGCTGGATCGGACCTCGGCGCGGACAGCTTCCGAGGGGTTCGGGGCGTCGCGTCGGCCGGTCCGGCGCGCGCTCAGCGGCCGGGTGGCCTCGCGGTAGGCCTGGACCCCCTTGGCCGCGTCGATCCGGGCCTGGGTGATCCGGCCCTGCATCTCCTGCCAGAGCAGCAGGTCGCCGGGGACCGCGAGGTCGAGCACGGTGATCTCGTTCATGCTCGGCACAACGAGCAACGAGGGACCTGGAGTCGGCTGCCTGGATCATCCGCTGAGCCGCCCGGGCGCCCACCCGTGCCGGTCCGCCGGCGACCGGGCGCGCCCGGGTGCGTCCCGACGGACGTGAAGGGAGCCGGGCTTGAGCGCACCCGCACCGAAGCGGGCGTTGGCACGGTCGATGACGGGCTCCAGCGTCCGGGCGGACTCGGTGGGCCGATCGAAGGTGAGCTGCACCGCAGCCGTCTTTGCGGTGGCCAGGCCGCCGGCGCGCGCGGTCACTGCGCGGACCCGGGCCCGCTGCAGCCCGAGCCGGGTGTGCAGGGCGTACAGGCCGTCCCGGATCGCCGGGCTGTGGGAGCTCGCCTCCGGCAGCGTCCGGGACCGGGTGAGCGAGGAGCGGTCCGCGAAGGTGATCTGCAGCTCGATGCCGCGGGCGACCTGCCCGGCCGCGCGCAGCCGGGCGCCGAGGTCGGCGGCCAGGCCGAGCAGGGCGCGGCGGATCTCCTCGGGGTCCAGGACGTCGTGGTCGAAGCGGGTGCTGGAGGAGATGGTGGCCGGTGGTCCGGACGGGGTGACGGTGCGGCGGTCGGTGCCGTGGGCGCGTTCCAGCAGGAGCCGTCCGGTTGCCGCGCCGGCAACCCGTTGGACGGTGGCCGGCGGCAGGGCGGCGAGCTCACCGATCACGCTGATTCCGTAGCGTCGGAACTTCTTCTCCAGAGCGGGGCCGATGCCGGGCAGCAGGCGGATGTCCTGCCGGTGGAGGAAGGCCAGCTGCAGGCGGGGGTCGTCGGGCAGAGTCTGGATGGTGGTGGGGGCGGCGGTGTCGGCGGCGAGGGTGGCCAGCAAGCGGTTGGGGCCGAGTCCGCCGGTGGTCACCAGGCCGTAGCGCGCGGCGAGCCGGGTCTGCAGCAGGTCCGCGAGCTCAGCGGGTGTTCTCCCGAAGTAGGTGACAGCGCCGGCGAGTTGGAGGAGCGCGCCGTCCGGGGGCAGAGCTTGGACGACTGGGGTGATGTCGGCGAGGACGGTGAAGAGGGAGCGGTAGGCCTCGAAGCCGGCCCGGTGCACGTGCAGGTGCAGGACCGTCGCGCTGGTGGGCGTGGTGGTCATCTGCCTCACCCGGCCGATCCGGGTGAAGCGTGCCAGAGCCGGCCCGCGCCACCGGGTCCGGGCCGGTCGGGCCGGGGGTGGTTGTCCTGGTCAGGGTCATCGCCCGGGGAGGGCGCGGCGAGCAGTGCTCGGACGGCTGCGGTGCCGCCTTCTGCCCGGACCCGGGCGAGCTCGTTCAGGTCCCAGGCCCGCTGCCCGACGACGGAGACGGCCTTCCCGCGGTGCTGCAGCTGGCCGCGGACCACCAACTGCCAGGTGTGGAAGAGGGTGTGCGCGGCGGCCTCGGCGTCCGGGCCGGAGAAGAATGCGAGGTCGACCGGCCTGCCGCTGCCGTCGTCCAAGGTGACGAAGATCGTTCGGCGGCCGCTCTGGGGCGGCGTCTGGATCGCGACCTTCGCTCCGGCGACCAGCACGACCTCGCCGTTCTCCACCGCGCGCAGCTGGGCGGAGGGGGTGACGCCGAGCTCGGCCAGCAGCTGGTGGTGCTCGGTCATCAGGTGGCGGGAGGCGTCCAGGCCGATCACGTCCAGCTCCGCCTGGAGTTCCTCGCCGGGGGTCATCCCCGGCAGCCCGCTCGGTGCGGTCGGCCCGGCCGGGGTGGGCAGGGCGAGCTGGTCCGGCACGGCGGCGGAGCGGCGGCCGTGGTGGAGTTCGTCCAGGAGCAGCAGCAGGTCGCGTCGGCCGATCCGGCCGCCGGTGAGCGAGTCGAGGGCGCCGATGCGGGCGAGGTTCTGTGCGGTGGGCAGGGAGGGGCGGGCCCGCTCCCAGAAGTCCGGAACAGAGGTGAACGGCCGGGCGGCGGTGATCCGGGCGGTCTCGTCCTCGGTGATGCCCTTCACTGCGGCGAGCGCGATCCGCAGCCCCTGCCGGCCGTCCGGGCCGGACTCGACCTGGTACCCGGCCTCGGAGGCGGACACGCTCACGGGCAGTACCGGGACGCCGTGCCGGCGGGCGTCGGTGAGCAGCAGGCGCAGCGGGTACATGCCGGGCTCGGCCTGCATGATTCCGGCGTAGAAGCTGGCTCCGTGGTGGGCCTTGAGCCAGGCGCTCTGGAAGGTGATCACGGCGAACGCCATCGAGTGCGAGGCCGGGAACCCGTATGCGCCCATGCCCTGGACCTGGGCCCACGTCGTGTCGATGACCCGTTGGTCGTAGCCTGCTTCGGCTGCCCGGGTGCGGAACCAGCGCTCCAGGGCGGGCAGGCGCTCGGGGCGGCTGAGGGCTCGGCGGGCCTCCTCCCCCATCGCGAGGTCAGTGCGCGTGATGACGGAGATGACCTTGGCTACCTGCTCGTTGAACACGAGGACGCCCAGGGTGGGGGACAAGGCGGGGATCAGGTCCGGGTGCGGGTAGCGGACCGGTTGGCGGCCGTGCCGGGCGGCCAGCCACGGTCTGATCATGTCTGCGGCGACTGGCCCGGGCCTGAACAGCGCCAGCTGCACGACCAGGTCGAGGAAGGCCCGCGGTTGGGCGCGGCCCAGCAGGTCGCGCTGACCTGGGCTGTCGATCGAAAATACGCCCAGGGATTCGCCCTCGCGCAGCAGGGCGAAGGCGCCTTCGTCGGTCAGCGGTACCTGGGCCGGGTCGTCCAGGTCGACCTTCTCGCCGGTGGTGCGTTCGATCTCGGAGAGCGCGTAGGACATCGCCTGCATGGTCCGGTTCCCGAGGATGTCGAGCTTCAGGCAGCCCAGGTCCTCGATGTCGTCCTTGTCGAACACCGTCATGGGCAGGCTTTCCCCCGGGGTCGGGAGCACCGGCGTGCGGGCCAGCAGGGTGGAGTCGGACAGCACCAGGCCGCAGGGGTGCATGGCCTGGCCACGTGGGAGTGCGTCCAGGCCCTCGACCAGGTCCCAGAAGCGGGCACCGTAGTAGTCGGCTCGCTCGGCGACCTGTCGCAGCTCCGGCAGTTCGGCCATCGCGGCGCGGGCGTCCTTCGCGCGGATGTGCGGGAATGCCTTGGCGAGGCGGCCGGCTTCCTCGGGCGCGAGCCCGGTGGCGAGGGCGACGTCCCTGAGGGCCCAGCGAACCCGGTAGGTCTCCGGCATCGCCACGGCCGCGACCCGGGCGGAGGTGAACCGATCCAGCACGAGGCGGTAGCAGTCGATCCGGCGGTCGGCGGGGACGTCGACATCGATGTCCGGCAGGGAACGGCGCCGGTACGACAGGAACCGCTCCATGATCATCAGGCCGTGTTCCATCGGGTTCGCCGCGGAGATGCCGAGCAGGTGCACGACCAGCGAGCCGGCGCCGGAGCCGCGCGCCGACACCCGGACCCCGGCCTCCTTGAAGTCCGTGACGATCTGGCCCACCGTCAGGAAGAAGGTCGGCCAGCCGAGCCCGGTGATGACGTCCAGTTCCTCACCGAGGCGCTGGACGGCGGCCGGGTCGCGGTCGTAGCCGCGGGTGACCATCGCCGCCTGGCAGCGCTCGCGGAGCACCCGGGCGGAGCTGCCCGGCTCCAGGCCGAGCTGGTCCTCCTCCGGGAAGCGGACGCCGCCGATCCCGAGGTCGCTCTTCGGGTCGAGCCTGCACTCGGCGGCCGTGCGGGCGGTCACCGCCAGCAGCCGCTGCCCGCCGGAGCGGCCCTGGCCGGCCGCCCCGGCGACCTCGGCCGCCAGCTCCGCCATCTCGCCCGGACCTTTGAGCCAGCGTTCCCCGTTGCATGTGCTGCCGGGCTGGACGGGGCGCAGCAGGCGGGCCGCGTCCAGGACGTCGGCGATCGGGCCCTGGTGCGGGTCGGTGTAGCGGACGGCGTTGGTCAGGACAGCAGGCAGGTCCAGGTCGGCGGCCAGGCCGACGGTGCGGGCGGCCAGCCGCAGCGAGCCGGGCCCGGTGCCGGTGCGGCGCAGGTGGACGGCCTCAAGGCGCAGGTGGGGGCCGAACCAGGTCCGCCACGGGGCGAGGAGGTCGGTGGCGCGGTCCGGGCGGCCGCCGGCGAGGGCGCGGACCGGTTCGGAGGCCGGGCCGAGCAGCACGGTGAGGCCCTCGGTGTGGGCGGCGAGCACTTCCAGCGGCACGATGGGCTGGCCGCCGCCACGTTCGGCGCGCGCTGCCCAGGCGGCGCTGATCAGGGTGCACAAGTTGGCCCACCCGGATCGGTCGCGGGCGAGGAAGGTCACCCGTGGTGCGGTTTCGTCGACGAAAGCTCCGCCCCGGGCGGGGGTCCGGAGCCGCTGGGCGGCCGGGCCCGGGTCCTCGACGGTGCCGACGGCCAGGTCCGCGCCGAACAGCGGCCGGATGCCGGCGGCGGCGCAGGCCTTCGCGAACCGGACCACCCCGGAGACGGTGTCCCGGTCGGTGAGTGCCAGTTCGGTCATCCCGCGCTCGGCGGCCCGTTCTGCCAGGGGGCCGGGGAGCGATCCTCCGAAGCGAACCGAGTAGCCCGAGGCTGTGTGGAGGTGCGTGAACACCTCGATCACCTCCGGTCGGTCAGCCCCTTCTCATCGGCACCCGGCTCCCCTCCGGCACCTCCAGTAGCGCATATGTTCGAATAACTCCGCAACCTGCATTACCGCAGGTGGATGGCACCGAACGATGAGCGACTACGGCTGCTGCCCCTGGATGCCGCACCGGATCAGGGAGACGGTCTGCTGCGCGGTCAGCTTTGCCCCGCGAAAGCCGACCACCCAGGCGTAGGAGATGAGCCAGTCCATGATCGCGGTGCGGCGCAGCGCGGGGTCGGCCTTGTACCACAGCTCCCAGGCCGCCTCCTCGTCCTGTTCACCCAGGGCCAGCCGGATCTCCAGCACCAGGGCGGTCGAGGGGTTGGCTGCTCGGGCGTTCACGCGCAACTGGGCTGCCGCTTCGTGCTCGGGCAGGCCGTAAGCCGGCCGCGCGGCCAGCGGGCGGATCAGCTGCAGCGCCCCCGCCCACATGGCCTCGGGTCCCCGTTGCTCCAGTTCGCCGATCAGCCAGAGGCCCGCATCCGGCCTGGCTGTGGCGACGGTGTCCTCGACGGCACTCTCGACGACATCGGGGAGGGGGAGTGGGGTGGTGCTCATCCGTTGACGCTACCGCGGCGGGCCTGCCGCCCTGTCGGCGCAGCCCAATACACTCCGGGTGTCAACCTGGCGAGTGCCGGGCACGCCCCTGGTCCTCGCCAGGCGCACAGATGGGATCGGTCCGTGGTTCTGCTCAGCATCGGCCTCACCGCCGGCTTGCTCTTCGTCGGGACCTGTGGCGCCGTTGCCGTCGCCCGGGCCCGTGGTGGCAACAGCCGAGCCTGGGGGCCCCGGTCGGCTTCCCTGATCGAGAAGATCATGGCCGGGCTCTTCGTGTTCGTCACCGGCGCGACGCTGCCGGGCCTCTACGTGCTCGCCGGCATCGTTTCAGGCACCCCTCCCAAGTGGCTCCCCTTTGTCACCGGAGCCCTCCTCCTGGCCGGCTGCCTGCTGATCGGCCGCCTCGTGACGCGGATCCGCTGGGGGATGTGGTCGGACGAGCTGCTCACCGACTTCATCGGCGAGGCCATGCCGGTCATCGTCACGGCGCAGCGTCGCGCGGGCGAGCAGGGGGCCGAGCTCGTGGAGAAGATGCGCGTCGCGCTGCGGGAGGGCCAGGGCCGCGATGCCCTGCGGCACGCGGTCGAGGTTCGGGCCCTGGTCGAGACGGCGGCACTGCCCGAGCACGCGGCGTGGACGAAGGTCTCCGAGCAGATCCTCTACTGGGAGCACGGCCACCTCCCGGCCCGAGGTTCCAGGACCCGCGGCCTCCTTCGGGCCAAGGACGCTCCCACTGGGTAGGTACGCCGCCGAGGGCATCCCATCGCACAGCGCAGCGTCGAAGGCCCCACCCCAGAGGGTGGGGCCTTCGACATTGACGTGCTCGGGCCGGCCGAGTGCCCGGCGGGCGCCTCCCGGTCGGGTCAGCGGCGCCAAAGGGGGAAGCGGGAGGTCCGCGCGGCGGGTCCGGGCAGCAGCTGTCCCGCCGCCGCGTCCCCGGCCGGCTGGGGCGTACTGCTGTCGTCCCCGAAGACGGCCTGGCGGATGGCCTCCCAGTCCTCCTGTCGCCACCAGTGGAGCAGTTGGAGGCTGCCCACCACCGGGACCTCCAGGGAGTCGGCGAAGGGCCCGCGGGGGTAGACCTCGGCGGGGCGCTGCTCGGGCGGGAGCCGCGTCCGGTGGTTGACCACCAGGAGCCCGCCGTCCAGCGGCACGTCGGGCTTCAACGACGGCCAAGTGGACAGGTGCTTGTACAGCTTGCCGACCAAATCCTGCGGCGCCGGCGACCCGGCCGACTTGACCTCGACCAGGATGCGGCGGCCGCCGAGTTCGGCCAGCAGGTCGGCCGACTGGGGGCCCAGCTCGTCATCGAGGGGGGTCACCGTGAGGCCGGCCGCGGCGAGTACCTCCCGCACCGCGTCCTCCAGCTGGCGGCCTGTGCCGTACATCAGGCCCAGGCGCAGCCGGTCGGCCTCCCCCCGGACCTCGGCGAGCCGATTGTCGAGTTCGGCCTGCCGCAGCTCGTAGGCGCGCTGGTGCTCGGCCTGCTCGGCGAGCAGCAGGGCCTCGGTCCGGGTCGCGAAAGCCGGGTCCCGGACGAGCGGTGAGCGGGCCCGAACCAGTTGCCCGGGGACGTAGAGGGGCAGGGCCTTCTGGACGAGCCAGTCGACCAGCTGGCCGCGGTCGGTGCCGAAGGGGACGACGAACCAGCGGGCCGAGTCGTCGTCAGGCGTCCATACCCCGGTCACCGGATTGCCGAGGTCGTCGACCAGCAGGGGGCGCAGTTCGCCCTTCTTCGGCTGGGGGGCGATGGTGGCGTGGCTGTACCCGGGGCGCGGTCCGCCCCGGACCAGGGTCAGTCCCCACCACGGAGAGTCCGTGAGCTGGTTGCGCAGGCGCAGGGCGAGGTCGCGCTCGGCGTTGTCGAGGTCGTCCGCCAGCTGCGGGCGGACGCCGGCGGGCAGGAGGCGGCCGCCGATCCAGCCGTACGGGTTGGGCAGGTGGATCTTGTGGTCGAATCCCTGATCGAAGACGTTGCGCGCCGTTGGGGTCTGCCCGGCTCCGATGCTGGCGATGACCAAGGCGGTCTCACCGCGCTGCCGGGCGCCCGCGGTGTACCGCTTGAACTCTTCCGAGCCGGTGGCGGGTCCGGCGACTGGACTCAGGACGGCCGCGCAGCTGCTGGTGTCGGTGCCGATCCACCGCGGCTCCACCCCGAGCGCCTGCCAGTCGGGCTCGGCGGGATCCGGCGCCTGGGGTCCTGGCCCGGTGGGGGCGTTCGGGTTGGCGCTCAGGATGCGGGGGGCGAAGGGCGCGGGCTGCGGTGGCTCGCTGGCGATGTGGAGGGCGACCAGGTGGGTCGCTCCGGACTGGCTCATGGCGGACACGGTAGCGGCACCGGGCGTCGAACCCCGGGTCAATTCGGCATGGGCGGGCGCTGTCGACACATCGTCGCCCGGCGCTTGGTGGGCGGGGAATGGCGCGCACTGGTGCGGCGGGGCGGCGCCCCCTGGGGGCTCTACGCTTGTCGCCGTGCCCGACATCAGAAGTTCCAAGGCGTTCCAGGCCCTCGCGACGCAGACCGAGGCCGAGCTCCTCACCCGCGGACTGGACGTTGTCCCTGTGGCCGTGACGAACGTGCTCGCCCACAACGTGACCGTGATGGCGCAGCGGCTCGGGATTCAGCCGCGGTCCGCCTTGCGCTACATCGAGCCCTCCGCCGTCGCCGACCAGATCGCCGACGCCAGTGCCCTGGGTACCAACGGCGCCGACACCGTACATGGCGTGCGGCCGGTCCGGGGTGACCAGCGCACTGCCTTCATGCCACGCTGGGTCTGTTCGCGCCCGCTCATGGCCCTGGCCCAGGTGATCAAGTTCGCCTCCAGCAACGACGACTCCCGCACCGTCCAGCACGCCACCGACCTGGTCTTCGAGATCGGACTCGCGATCGGCGCCGACTCCGCGAGCGACAGTGCAGGGCTGCCTGTCGGACTGCTCGACGAAGCCGCCGACCTGATCGAGCAGGTCGCAGGGCACGTCGAGGCCGACGGGTGGAGCGTGTGCCCGTGCGGCGAGGACCACGGACAGGGTGCGACCGATGCGCGGGTGGTCGACGTCATGCGCGGCGACGCCGAGCTGTTCCGGAAGATCCGGGCGAAGGCCGACACCCAGGACTGACTCCTCTCCCTGCCTGCCCGGCCGGGGCGTACGACGGAGGGGTGAAGGCCAAGGCGCAGGCCGCGTCTCATGGTGCGCAAGGGCACCGCCGTAAGGCGGTGCCCTTGCGCCTGCCACTCCCCCGTCGGGCGTAGCAGGAACTGCAGTCCGACCGCGGTGCCGTGCGCATTCCTCAGCACGAATACTCGTCGAACTCCTCGTCGTCCTCGTCGTCCTCGGGCAGGTCCGGCTCCCCGACCGCGAACCGGCCGCAGGTGGGCAGCGGGTCCCAGTCGTGAGCCGCTCGGATCCCGTCACATGTGGAGCAGCGTTCCAGGTCGTCGCCGCCCATCCCCTCGAAGCCCGGGCAGCAGGGCTGGTCCGCGTGCTCGCTCGCCCACCAACCGCAGTGGCGGCACTCGGGCCTGCGGGCTGACGGGTTCTCGAACGCGACCGCGGAGCCGAGCGCCGGGAGAGTGAGGTGGATCTGACCTCCGGGCAGTGCGTAGGCGTGGCCGCCGGTGGCGACGGCCTGGTGGAGGAGTTCGCGCAGGCGGGCGCCGGACAGGTGCACGGGGGTCGGGCCGTCCGGGCCGGGGTGGACGACGGTGGCCGCACCGGTCGCGCCGGCGCGGCCGATGACCTCCGTGGTGAGGGCGACCAGGATGTCCATCGCCCCGGCGCCGGTCCAGCAGCGGGCGATCGCGGCGCCGTCGAAGCTGACCTCGACCGGCGTACGCTCGCCCTGGTCGGAGCTGGAGTCGACAGCGACGTGGACGGTCCCCCGGTCGAGGTACATGGTGGTCTGCACGTTGGCCACGCGCAGCGTTGAAGCGCTGCCGGGCACCGGCTCGGCCCGGCATGGCTCAGTGGATCGACGCGCTGCGGGAGGCCGTGGCAGAGGTCGTCCGCGCGCTGTCCACCACCAACTGGCGGGCCACGGCGCAGTTCACGGCCGAGGCGGAGAGGATCCTGCGCCAGCGGGCGGCTCAGGCGCGCCGGCAGGTCGCCGAGCAGCAGCCGGCCTACGCGGCGGCGGCGGCCTGAGTCCCTTCGGCCGCCGGGCGGCGGGGTACCAGGCTTCGGCCGGTGCCCCGCCGTCTCCGTTGCGCCGGACGCGGCCAAGGTCCGCACCCGGCCGGCACGCCCGCGGCAGGGCCTACTGGTCGAATCCCGCCGCCCGCAGTTCGGCGAACAGGGCCCCGGCCGTCTCTTCGGTCGGGGCCTGCAGCATGCTCTCGGCGGCAGCCGCGATCCGGTCCCGGACCTCGGCCGGCAGGTCGCGTGCCTTCGCCTGGTCCTGGTCCAGGCGTGCGGTGTATCCGGGTTTAGGGATGAGATCCATGCCGACATGATGCCCGGTCAGGCCCGGGGCCGCGTGGCAGCAGCGGTACCGGCCCGCTCCTCCCGCCGGGCCAGTACTCTCCCCCGACGGGCCTGCGGCGCGGAGTGCGAGCAGGGCGGGCCGCCGGGTGCAACCGGTTCTTCAATTCCCTCGACGGGCGGCGTCCGGCGGCCCGACACTGAGCCATGGTCATCCCACCAGCCGGGCTGCCGGCTCTCGCTTCCGCCGCCGTGCCCGCCGTCAGCTGGACTTCGCCCGCGGTGGTCACCGTCGTGGACGCCTGCGCGCTCGCCCAGGTCGCGTGCGGCGCCGTACGCGACGGCGAGCCGGTCGATCTGATCAGCGCACTGGCGGGCACCGGCCGCTCGAACCCCTACGGGGCCGCGCACATCGTGGAGGAACTGCAGCAGCACCTCCCGCGGATCGCGGCCGCGACCGGGGTCCCACTCGGCCAGGCAGAGGAGATGTTGTGGCGGCGGATGGTCTCAGGCGTGCCGATCGTCGACCTGTCCATCGGCGACCACCTCTCCCCCGCCTCCCGGCTGCTGCTCCGCGACGATCCGTCGCTGCCTGCCCATGCCCGGGGCGACGCCGACGACGCCCCGACGGCGGCCCTCGCGGAGTTCCTCGCACCGGCTGTCATCCTGACCAAGGACTCAGTTTTCACCCGGTTCGGCCTGGCCGTCCCGGTGGACCACTGGGTCGGCGCGGCTCACGGCCTTCTACGCGCGGCCGGGTTCGAGGCGAACCTGCATACCTCCGCCCTCGTCGCGGAGGTCGCCGCCCGGATTGCTTGGGAGGCGGCAGCCTGGGCCGGACGCGCTGCCGCGCGGCACCCGATCGTCGCCAGCGCCGTCGTCGCCCTGGCCGTGATGGTCTGCCGCCACCAGGGGTTCCTCGACCCGTCCCGGTGGCGGGCAGGGGCCGTCTCGCTCAAGGAGGTGGCGGCTCCGCTGCTGGAGCGCTTCGCCGCGGCCAGCGAGGACCACGCCCTGACCCGCGGCCGCCTTGTGGTGGTGGAGCCCTCCGGCCCGGCGACGACCGAGCAACTCGCCGCCCGCCACCTCGCCAGGGCCCGTTCGGCCTTGACGCCGGCGCAGCTGCGTGAAGCGCTGGCCGCCGACGGTGTCCAGATCCCCGCCACGCGCCTGAAGAGCGCGATGGGCGCTCATCCCGCCTTCCTCCGGCTCGCCGGCGACCGGTACTTCCTCGGCCGCCCCGCACTTCCCGCTTCTGCCCGCTGACCTGCACGAAGGACTCCCCGATCCAGCTATGTTCCTCATCACCGAGCGCCACGCCGTTCCCGACCGCACGTACGTCAAGCGCGTGCGGCGCCACGCACCGAGTTCCCTGGTCCCGCTGATCGCCGCCACCGGCGCCAAGCTGCCCTCGATGCGCGATCCCGGTTACCGGCACAGCCCCGAGGCTGGTGTGTACAACCCGTGGTCGCTGCTGGACGTCGCCTGGGTGTCGCTGCTGCGCGGCGCCGAGAACCGGACCAGGCCCGCCCGGTCGGCCGACCTGGAGGAGATGCTCCAGCTGTACTTCGCCCTGGACGAGCCGATGCGCCAGCAGCCGGTGGGTGAGCGGCTGGGGGGCTTTCTGCTGAGGCTTGCCGGGCAGCAGTTCGTCTGGCAGGAGCTTGAGTTCAGCGAGCTCGCGCGGCCCGTCGCCATGCTTCAGCACACCACTGCGGCCGAGCCCGCGAAGGCGAAGGTGATCACTCCGGGTTGGGATGAGCGGCTGTTCGGCTGTCCGCTGAGCGATTACGTCGGCGTCGCCCAGATGCTGTGGGCCTCCTCTAAGGCCCAGGCTGGACGGTTCGACCCGCAGTGGATGACCCGCGACCTCGGCGGCTTCACCGAGCTGACCACCCCCGAAGCCCTGGCCACGGTGATCGACGCCCACTTCGCCACCACCGCCAGGGCGTTGCGCGACCAGGCGGAGGCGACGGCGAAGGAGGCTGCGGCCGCGGGGATGCCCCCGCTGGACTCGACGCTGCGCCGCTTCGGCTTCAACCCGCTGCGCGGACGGCCGGCGCTCTCCGACTTCGGTCCCGGCTACCTCCTGCCCGTCCCGGCCGCCGCGCTCGCGAAGGTCTCCCCGTTCGGGCTCTACTACTCCGGCTTCGAGGCGCACGGGCCGGCGTTCGCCCACGACCTCGGCGACCTGTTCGAACAGTACGTCGGCCGCCAGCTCAGCCTGATCAAGGATGCGACCGTCCACCCCGAGATCACGTACATGGGCGCGAAGAAGAACACGGTCAAGTCGATCGACTGGTTCGTGGTGCTCGACGACCTGGTGCTCCTGGTCGAGGTCAAGTCCGCGCGGCCCACCGCCTCGCTGCGGCTCGGTCCGGTGGACTGGGCGAACGAGATCGAGGAGAGGCTCGCCAAGGCGGTGGGTCAGCTCCAGAAGTCCGCCGATCTCATCACCGGCGGTAACCCGGCCTTCGCACACATCCCCTCCGACCGGCCCATCCTCGGGGTCGTCGCGACGATGGAGCCCTACCACCTGGTCAACAGCAGCAAGTTCCGCAACATTCTGCCAAGCGCCACCTTCCCGGTGACCGTCGCCGCCGTCAGCGAACTGGAGGACGCCGTGGTCGTCGGCGACACGACCGTGTCGGACCTGTTGCTCACCGGGTCCACGTCCCCCGACGGCTGGTCGATCCGGGCCAGCCTCGACGGCCGCACCATCGGGGAGAACCCGATCCTGGCCCAGGCCTGGGAGAGCCTGCCGCTCTCCAAGCCCTAAAGTCGCCGGCCGAGCTCAGCCCGCAATCGCCTCCCAGCCGACGGGGAACGCCGGTCCCGGCTACTTCCCGGCCGGAGGGCGGAGGCGGTTCACGCCCGGGATCCGAGGTCCACCGCGCGCCGGTCCGCGGCCGCTGCCCGGTCGGCTTCGCGCTCACGCCGCACCTGCTGCGTGATCACGTGCACAGCTCCGAGCAGCACCGGGATACAGACGAGGTACAGCAGGCGAATGTCGTGCTGCACGGGCTGGCCTGGGGCTGTGGCGAGGGCCGGCCCGACCGCGACGATGGCCATCAGCGTGAGGGCGATGGCGCCCCAAGCCGCTCCGACCTGCCACGGTGAGGCGAGGTGACGGCGGGCGGCGAGGCCGTTGGTGGCCCGCAGCAGATCGTCCTCCCGCTGTTCGGCCCTACGGGACCGGAGTGCGGCAACGGCCAGTACGGGCGGCACGATCAACCAGACCAGGACGGCCACCATCATGACCGTGACGCTGCCGGGCGCGGACGCCCACGCCGCCACGACCGGCAGCAACCAGGCCGACACGACCGCCCAGGCGGTCAGGCGGTCCGAGCGGAGCACGTCGAGAACCGGACGACGCAGAAGCCGAAGGTGGCGCCATGTCACCGGCAGAGGAACCAGCAGGATCATGGCGGTCAACAGTGCTGCGCTACCCACGGACTGCCCCCACTGCGACGGCGGCCGGGTGGCCGCGGTGCACCAGCTTCCCACGCAGGGCCGGGTGACGGTCGGGAAACCGGGCCGGGGACCGGCCGTCTCCCGCCGTCCCCGGCGGCCGGGCGCGGGCGGGCGGTAGCGTGGGGTCGGCAGTCCGCACGACGTGGCCACCGGGCCTCCTGCAGGCCCGGCCCGCAGCCGCCGGGGCGCCGAGTCGCCGGGGCGCCGAGTCGCCGGGGACGCTGGGTGCGGAGCCGCGGCCCGACTGTCACTCGATCGGGTGAACCGTGCGGGGGTTGCGCCTGCTCGCGCCCGGCCGGGACACCATGGCGTCGACGCCGAAGCGGATTGGGAGGAACCCGGTGAGCAGCACCGACCTGACGGCGTGGCCGGCACTGTTCGAGCCGGCTGACCCGCCCAGGCTGGGGCAGGTCCTCTTCTACCGGCCGAACGTGCTGGCGGCGGTGCCGGACGATCCACCCGAGGGCGCTGAGTACCTCCCGCGGCGCCAGGTGTCGGTGGTCCGCCAGCAGGGTGCCCGGGTCACCGGCCAGATGGTCCCGTTCTGGTCGATGTCGGTGGACGCGGCGCTGCCGGTGCTGACCCGTGCGCGGCTGGAGGGGTCGGGGGACGAGTCGTGCCGGTTCTGGGGTGCGGCGTCGTTGTTCGCGTTGGAGTTGATCTCGCGCGGCCGCATTGACATCGGGGTGACGGAGTCGGGCTTCGATACCTGGCGGTGTTCGCCCGGGACGGACGAAGAGCGTTCCCGGTTCGTCGAGTTGGCAGAGGCGATGCCGCCGACGGCCCACGCGCTCGATGTCCGGGAGCTGCACATCGGGCGGCCCGCGATGCCCGACCCGCGCTTCCTCCTGCAGGCGTACCTGGACGCCGTCGCGGACGGCATGGCCCGCACCCCCGACGCACCGCAGCGCACCGGATCGCCGGTCTTCACCGCGCTGCCCCTTCAGCACGTCCCGCAGCTCGCCCTGCACGCCGCGCCCGCTGCGGTTCCGCTGGCACGGATCTCGCTGCTCGTGGAGATCGACGAGGACGGGCCGTCCGGGGTCCGTGCCGTCCTGCAGGTCCGCCGTACCGGCCCGGACAAAGCGCTGCTGGGGGCTGCCCAGCTGTGGGGCGAGGACGCGGACCCGGGCCTCGACCATGTCCGGCTCCACGCCACGGTCGCCCTGCACGCGGCCGCCGAGGTCTGGCCTCCGCTGAAGGAGTTCCTCGACCATCCTGGCCTGGACGGCCTGGACCTGTTCGCTGAGGAGATCGACGATCTGCTCGGGGAGCCCGCAACCGCGCTGGCCGCCGCCGGCTGCGACGTCCTGTTGCCGCGCGATGTGGTGAAGGCGCTCACCGCGACCGCGGTGCTGTCCACCAGGAGCCCGGTCTCGGCGATGCCGGGGGGCCTGCTCGGGCAGGATCAGCTGCTGGATTTCCAGTGGCGGGTGGCGCTGGGCGGACGGGCCCTGACCGCCTCCGAGATGAACCGGCTCGCCGAGGCCCAGCGGCCGTTCATCCGGCTGCGGGACCGGTGGGTGCGGGTGGACGCGGCGCTGGCGGCCAAGCTCCGTCGGCGGCGCGGCGCGGGCCTGACCGGTATCGAGGGGCTGGCGGCCGCGATCACCGGCACGGTGGACGGCCCCGACGGCGAGGTGGTCGGCCTGGCCCCGGTAGGCGGCTGGCTCGCTCGCCTGCGGGAGGTCCTCACCCAGGCTCGGGACGGGAAGGCGGACATCCCTGCCTCGCTGAACGCGACCTTGCGCCCATACCAGGAAGTCGGCCTGGCCTGGCTGCAGCAGCTGACCGGTGCGGAGCTGGGGGCTGTGCTCGCCGACGACATGGGCCTCGGCAAGACCCTGCAGCTGATCGCCCTGCACCTGTCCCGGCAGGAGCACCCGGACACCGCCGGTCCGGCACTGATCGTCTGCCCGGCCACCCTGCTCGGCTCGTGGACCGCGGAGCTCGGCCGCTTCGCACCCCACATCCCGGTGCACCGCGTCCACGGATCCGCCCAGCTTCCGGAACGCCTTCCCGAGGACGCGGTGGTCCTGACCACCTACACCACCCTGCACCGACGACTGGACACGCTCAGCTCCCGGCGGTGGGCCCTGCAGGTCCTCGACGAGGCCCAGCTCGCGAAGAACCCCCACACCCAGGTCTCGAAGGCCGTGCGGGCGGTCGACGCGCAGGCCCGCGTCGCCCTGACCGGGACCCCGGTGGAGAACAAGCTCGCCGACCTCAAGTCCATCTTCGACTACGCGGTCCCCGGCCTGCTCGGCACCGACGCCAGCTTCCGCGCCCGCTACGCCCGGCCGATCGAGTCCGAAGGCGACGAGGTCGCGGCCGCCCGGCTCCGGGCCCTGACCGGGCCGTTCGTTCTGCGCCGCCTCAAGAGCGACCCGGAGATCGCACCGGACCTGCCGCCCAAAATCGAACAGGACCGGCCGGTGGACCTGACGACGGAGCAGGTCGCCCTCTACGAGGCAGTGGTGCGCGAGCACCTGGCGGCGATCGCCGACAGTGAAGGCATCGCGCGGCACGGGCTGGTCTTCAAGCTGCTCACCACGCTCCGGCAGATCTGCCTGCACCCCGCGCTGTACCTGGACGACAAGGACTCCGCAGTCGGCCGCTCCTTCGCCGAGCGGTCCGGGAAGGTCGCGCTCCTCGACGAGCTGCTGGACGTCATCATCCCCGAGGGCCAGGCGGTCCTCGTCTTCACGCAGTACGTGCGCATGGCCGAGCTGCTCGCCGGCCACCTGGCCGCGCGCGGCATCGGCCACGACCTGCTGCACGGGAAGTTGACGGCCAAGGCCCGCACCGCCATGGTCGAGCGGTTCCAGGCCGGCCAGTTCCCGGTATTCCTCCTGTCCCTGCGCGCCGCCGGGACCGGGCTGACCCTCACCCGGGCCGGGCACGTCGTGCAGCTGGACCAGTGGTACAACCCTGCGGTGATGGATCAGGCCGCCGACCGGGCCTACCGGATCGGGCAGACCCAGACCGTCCAGGTCCACCGCCTGGTGGCCACCGGCACCATGGAGGACGCCGTCATGAAGGTGCTCGCCGACAAGCGCCGCCTGGCCGACCTGGTCCTGTCCCGGGGCGAAGCCGGACTCAGCGACCTCACCGACCAGCAACTCGCCGACCTCGTCACCCTGCGCAGGAACTGATGAACCTCTTCCACCCCGCCGCCTACCACCGCACCTACGCCCCGGGCCCCGTGGCCGCCAGCAAGGCGGACGCCGACACCGCCGTCGGCCGGGCATGGCTTGACGCGCTGTGCGCCGACCCGGCCACCCGCACCCGGATCGTCCGAGGCCGCTCCTACGCCCGCAGCACCGAGACGACCGAGCTGTCCGTCAGCATCGGGCAGCACAGCTTCCACTACCGGGCCTCCTGGCAGGGCCAGTTCGGCTCTCTCCGCTGCGTCTTCGACGAGGGTGAGGAGACATGGGAGGAGCGCGGACGGGGCGCGGTCAGCGTCACGGTGGACATCCCGTGCATGCCGCCGGAGCAGTGGCGGGAGATGACCGCCATCGCCCGCGCCTTGCCCCTGAAGTGGGCGCAACTGAGCGGTGCCGCGATCACCGAGCGGCTGCTCACGGAAACCGAGCGGCACGGGCTTTCGCTCCTTCCGTCGCCGCACGAGCTGTATGTCACCTGCGGTTGCTCGGCCCGCAGCAAGGTGTGCAGGCACGCCGCAGCCGCTCTTCTGCAGGCCGCTCAGGTCCTGGACCGGGACCCGCTCGTGCTGCTGCTCCTGCGCGGCCGGGCGGCCATGGACTTCCTGGCCGGCGTCGCCGACCCCGACCACGCCAGCCTGAGGAGGACCTTCCGGGCCGGGGCGCCGGTCGAGCTCCCCCGGGTGAGTGCCGACGGCGCTTTCGCCCGGCGGCATCCCTCTGCGCGCCCTCCGCTTCCGCCTCTGCCGGTGCCGGGCCCGGCGGCCTCGGTGAAGGTGGCCCTCACGCCGCTGCCGGGGGTCGATGTGGACGCACTGACCCTGCTGGCGATTCGGATGGCCAAGCGAGCCGGCGGGGTGCTCGCCGACATCGTCGCCGAGGCCGGCCCTGATCGCCAGCCTGCCATCGGTGCTCCGCGTACCGAGACGTCGTTCGAGGCCGTCGCCGAACAGGCCCAGCGTCGCCTGGGCAGTCAGTCGGCCTTGCCGGGCAGGTGACGGAGCCGGGACCGGTCGGCGGCCCGACGCCGCTCCGGCGCCCCAGCAGGGCTGACCGCGTCCACGGCCGCTATCCGCTGCTCTGCTGCTCCTCACCACGGTCGTGCTCGGGCGGGCGAGCAGGCTCGCCTACCCTTACGCGCTGGAGCACCGCGGTTCGCAGCCGTGCCTCGCACGCCGGCAGGTCCCCGATCAGATCCGACTCCCAGAAGCGCAGCACCGTCCAGCCCTTCTCAGCGAGCGCCCGGTCCTGGCGCGCGTCGTTCGCAAGGTTCCCAATCACCCTCGGATCCTCGCGCGACTCCGGCAGAAGCCCGTGCCAGTAGTCCCCGTCCGCCTGCAGCACCAGGTCCAGCGAAGGCACCGCCGCGTCCACCGTCCAGCGCCCCAGCAGCAGGTGCTGACGCTCCCAGCCGACCTCCGGCGCCAGCTCTGCCAGCACCTCGGCAATCAGCGCGTACAGGATCCGCTCCGGCCGCGTCTCGGAGCGCGTCGTCAGCAGGTCGTGCCGGGCCTTCGCCAGGATCGCGGACATGTCGGGATCGGCGCCCATGATCTTCACCCAGCAGGCGCGTGAGCAGGTCCGCCGCTTGTCCTGCAGCGAGGCGGGCACCGTGAATCGCTGGCTGCAGACCGGGCAGGTCAGCTCCACCCGGTTGCGGTGGCCGATGTGGCGGCAGGTGTTCGAGCAGTAGAAGCCCCTGCCGTCGTCGGCCACCGATGCCTTTACCGAGAACCCTTTGCCGCACACCCGGCAGCTTCGCTCCACCCGCCGCGCCGTGCATGCCTGCGAGCAGAAGGAGCCCCAGCCTCGTTCGGCGACGCTGCGCACCACCCGGAACGTCTTCCCGCAGCCCCGGCAGGGGCGGTAGACGGATCCCTCGGCCAGGGCCTGGCAGTCCACGCTGCAGTAGCGGCCCTTGCCTTGCTCGGCCCGCGACGCTTTCATTTCGAACCCGGTCCCGCACTGCAGGCAGGTCCGGGCCACCCGGTTGCGCTGGGCCAGGCCGGAGCATGTCTTCGAGCAGAACAGCCCGCGCAACGGGCCGCTGTGGTCGTTCGGGTTCTTCGGGAAGAACTCCGTCCCGCACTGCGCGCAGGCCCGAGCCGTACGCGCTGTCGCCGCCCGGTGGCACCCAGCCGAGCAGTACGTTGCAGCTCGGGCCCGCTCTTCTTTGCCCCGCACCCGGAAACTGCCACCGCAGTGGGTGCAAGACCGTGTCACCCACTCGGTGTCCTCGGTCTGCTGGGCACGGAAGCAGTTCATGGAGCAGAATCGGCGGCCGGCCTGAGACGGGGAGACCGAGAATGACCGGCCGCACCGGCCACAGGTGAGCATGAGAGGCACAAGCCTCAGTGTCGCAGCCGCCACCGACAACGCTGCCGGCCCAAGGCCATGCTTCCGGCCTCAGAGCGGCGGTCGGGCCCGCTCTCGTGGAGCTTCACGTTCCGTCATTGATCATTTCGCTGAGGCAGTTGTGACAGGCGGTCTGGCCCTCGATGCTCTGGAACGGATTCCCGCAGTTGGTGCACTCCTCCAAGCCGGTGAGGTTCTCACCGCAGTTGAAGCACAGGTCGACCGGGTTCTCTGGGTCGGCAGCGGTGATCGCTCCACGGACCAGGGCCAGGACATCGCAGAGGGGACACTCACCCACCAGCTCCCAGCCGCTCCAGTCCAGCTCACCGCGGCCGACGATCTCCCGCGCGTAGTTCAGCGCCATGGCGTCCGGCGCGCCCCGGTGGAGGCAGTACCGGCAGCAGGCGTCCTCCTCGTCCCCGGCGACCAGAGCGAGCTGGTCGCACTCAGGACACTGCACGGTGCGGGACTTCACGAGATCGAGCTCGCCGCGGAGACGTGCCATCCGCGCCGTCACGTAGCCGCGGATCTCGTCCAGGCCGCTGCTGACGCGTGACATCTCCATGAGCACGTCCGCGTCTGGCAGGGGGATGCGGTCCAGCAGTTGGGTGTTCAGGAAGTTGATCAGGAACTCCAGTACGAACGTGGCGTTCGCCTCGATCTCGTACCGGTTGACCTTGCCCTTGGGGTCGTGGTGGCGGCCGTAGTGCTGGAGCCGATTGCGCAGGTCGGCCAGCTGCGTGAGCTTGGTCTTCTCCAGGTCACTGATGGCGACGCCGACAATGTCGGTGAGGCGGGTGATCGTCTGGTCCACGGTGCAGGTGGTCAGGCTGCCGTCGTCCAGCTTGCTGCGTTTGGCGTCGCCGGGGCTCTTGAAGACCAGGCTCCAGTGCTCCAGCTCCAACCGGTGCTTGAGCAGGCACTCGGTGGCGGCCTGCAGGTGCACCACGGCGTACTTGAGGCTCCGGCGGCCGACCTTCCCGCCCTGCAGATGGTCGACCACGCTGACGAGGTAGTCGAGACCGTTCTCCACCGGCGGGTAGTGCACCTCGTCGGCCAGGTCCACTCCTCCCCCGGTACTGTCCCCGGCCGACGTCGCGGCTTTCTGGTCGTCCGTCATGGCGGTGCGCTCCCCTCGCTCCGGCGCCCGGTGGTGGCGGATCGTCACGTCCCGGTTTGTCGCATCGGATATGGCAGCCTATTCGACGCAGTAGCACGGTCAGGACGGCAGGTTCGGCGATACCAGCAGGACCGCTTGTCGACCGCCGCGGACGCGGCCTGCACGCGCCGCCCGAGTTCAGCCCTGCACCCACGCTGCTCCAGCAGCTAACCCCGCCCGCCTTGCCCCCGGCTGGCCGAGGAAGACCGCCGAGTAGCGATCGGGCCGTACGCCGTGGCCCCGCCCTGCCGAAGCGGGGCTTCGGTCAGCCTGGCCCGGTGGGCGAGTTCGCCCACCGGGCCAGGTCTTCCGCGCAGGCGTCCGCTCCCCCTAGGCGGGCGGATGCCGGAGAGGCCCAACCGGTAGTGCATCCACCTACTGGTTCTCGGCGGCGCGCTGGTTCGGCAGGGAACGATCGAGCTGGAAGTCGAGCAGCTCCCGGAACAACCCGCTGCCCTCGCTCGCCAGGGCCTCGTACTTCCCCTCCTGAAGAATCCGCCCGCCGCTCATCACCAGGATCCGGTCGGCCAGCCGGGTGTTGGCGAGGTTATGGGTGACCAGGACGGTGATCCGCCCCTTGGCCATGGCGCGGACGGCGTGCAGAATCCGGTGCTCGGCCGCCGGATCGAGGTCGCTGGTCGGCTCGTCCAGCACCAGCAGGCCCGGCGCCTGGCTGCTGCGGTAGACCGACCTGGCCACCGCCGCGCTCTGCCACTCCCCTCCGGAGAGCTGGTGGCCGCCGAGCCACTCCTGGGCGAGCAGAGTCTGCCAGCCCGAACGCAAACGGTCCACGACCCGGTCGAAGGCGGCAGCCCGGGCCGCCTCCTCCACCTTGGCCTGGACATCGCCGGGCTCAGTCCCGGGCTCGGCCAGGTGGATGTTCTCGGCGGCCGGGAGCGGCCAGCGGGCGAACTCCTGCGGGGTGTAGGCGACCCGGCGCCACAGCGCGTCGGCGTCCAGCTCCTGGACCGGCACCCCGTCCCAGCACACCTCGCCCTGCCCGGGCTCCGGGAGCAGCAGTCCGGTGATCAGCCGGGTGAGGGTGGACTTGCCGGAGCCGTTGTGGCCGACGATCGCGACCACCTCGCCCTGGTGCAGGGTCAGGTCGACATCGTGCAGGGCGGTCTTGGCCTCGGTGCCCGGGTAGTTGTAGGTGAGGGAGCGGACCTCGATCGTGGTGGGCGCAGCCGGGACGGTGGTGCCGCGGCGGATCCGCGCCCCGCCCGCCTGGTCGAGGAAGCTGGCCCAGTCGTCCAAGTAGAGGCCGACCCGGTAGAGGCGGGCGCCGGTGCCGACGACACCCTGCAGGCCTGCGGCCGCGGTGCGCAGCGCGAAGGTGGCGGCGATAGCGGCCGCGACGGTGATCCGGCCGGTGGCGACGATCACGAGCAGGGTGCCCCACACGAGGGCGGTGCCCGCTCCGGTGGCGAGCGCGGCCAGGGCGGAGACGCGGGCGGCGGTTCGGGTCGCGGCGTCGGTGGCGGCGGCGATCTTCTGGTCGGCGGCGCGGTACTTGCTGAGCAGCAGCGGGGCGACGGTGCTGGCGCGGACCTGGTCGGCGTGCAGCTTGTCGACGGCCCACCAGCGGTAGATCCGCAGCGCCCGGCGTTCGTCGGTGGTGGCCAGGGCGGCCAGGTAGTGGATCCGGGCGGTGCGCACCGCGGCGATGCCGGCCGGGGCGGAGCCGAGGAGGAGGGCGGGGAAGAGCATCGGGTTGAGGGTGGCCACGATGCTGGCGGCGGCGAGGAAGGAGATGGCGGCTGCGATGACGTCCAGGGCGTCGGCGAGCAGGTCGGGGGCGGTCTGGGCGCCGCGGTCGGCGGCCTCCCAGGCGTCGTTGAAGTCGGGGGTGTTGTAGGCGGCGAGTTCCGCCTGGGTGCCCGCCTCGACGAGGGCGAGTTCGGCGCCGCGTGCGATCCGCGGGGCGATCCGGCCCGAGAGCGCGGCGATGACGACACCGAGCAGGGCCCGGGCGCCGGCGGAGACGGCCAGGACCGTCAGCGCCGGTGCCGTCTCCAGCAGGTGCTCGGTGACGGATCCCTCGCGCATCACCCCGGCCAGCGAGGCGGCGGTGGCGGCGAGCACCACCGCCCCCAGGACGCCGGACACGGCTTGGCAGATCAGCACCGCGGCGGTGGAGCGGCGGTCGGCCTTCCAGGCCAGGCCGAGGGCGCGGCGCACCAGGTGCGGGAGTCGGCGCACCATCGAGCTGGTGGACAGCGAGGTCGCGGCCGCTGCCCGGTTGTCGCCGGGCAGGTCGAAGCGCAGGTTCTCGTTGTGCTCGGGCTGCTGACCGGGTCCGGGTTGGCGTGCGGGCTGGGCCGGGGCGGTGGGCTGGGCCACGGGCGTCTCCTGGAGGTCGGGACGAAGCTGGACAGCCCGAAAGGCCCTCGGACGGGCGGGTCGGTCTGTCGTTCGAGGGCTTGCTCCAGACCCGGCTGCGGGGGCCGGCGGTGAGGTGGGGTTGAATCCTGGCAGCCGCCGCCGACACCTTCCGGCGTGTCGTACGCGCCCTCACTCGATGTGGCCAAATCCGTTCTCACGTCGGCGAGTTGCCGCTGTTTGACGGCGATCTTCGGCCTGAACGCGAGGGCGTGATCCAGGGCGGCGATCGAATGGCATGGCCAGGGCGGGCAACCGCAGGGATCGAGGGCGGAGCGCCGCACCGGATGCTCAAGCCCGCGACGGTGGCCTGCGTCTAGGACCGCTGGTTCGTCGCGTAGTGCTGGGCGCAGCGGTTGGCGCCTTGGGGTGCGTGGTGTCCCGCTGAGGGGACGTTCGGCCTGCGGAATGTCTGAAGGTCACGACATTTGTGTCAAGGACTTGCGACATTCCGGGTGGCGCAGTGCCGGGGCGGCCGGCGGTAGGGATCGTGCGGCACGTGGGTGAACGGGCTGCTTCGCCCACGACCTGGCCCCGGCTTCGGACGTTGACCCGGGCACCCGTGATCACCAGCCGAGGAGTGTTCCATGCGCCGCACTGCTGCGGCGGCCGCCGCCGTCATCCTCATGTCCGCCTTCACCGGCCCTCAGGCCGAGGCCGCCACCCGCTCGGCGAGTGCCTGCACTCACCGTGGAGGCCCCCAGGTCTGCATCCGGGTCGAGGGCGTTGGGGCGCACGTCGACAAGGCCGTGGCGATTTGGACCAACCCGCCCGGCGGCGTGAAGGAACGCACCGCGCACCTCTACCTGGACGGCCGCGAAGTCCACTACCCGCAGAAGGCGACCCGGCACGGCGAATCGTTGAGTGCCGAGTGGGGCTGGTTCGAGTTCGACGGCCGTCTCTGTGTCACCTTCGACGGTGTCTCCGACCGCAAGGCGTGTGAGGACGTGTACGAGTCCGACCACGCCTGAGTGGTCGACCGCTCTCGGAGCTACGTGGAACGGGTACCGGTCGGTCACCCGCCGTGGGCGGTCAGGGGCCCGCTCGAAGTTGCGGTGTCAGTCGGCCGGGTCCGCCCCAGCCGCGGGGTCGGCGAGTGCCTGGGCCGCACGGGTCTTGAGCGCCGCGCGACAGTGGTCGATCGTCCCCTGAACAGCCAGCACGGCACCCGGCGGCACGGATGGCGTCGGTGATCACGCGTGCTGCTGGCCCAGTGCAAGCGCGCGGCGCAGCCGGACGGTGGTGAGTGCGGGGACACGTAGGTGGCAGGGGAAGGTGAGGTCGGATGTGGAGGGGATGCCGATGACGTACAGGCCGGCTGCGAGCGCGGCCGCGGCTCCCGTGGGTGAGTCCTCCAAGGCCAGGGCGCTTCGCGGTTCCACCTGCAGGGCGGTGCAGGCCGCGATGTAGAGGTCGGGTGCTGGCTTTGGTGCCGCGGCCTTGTCACCGCCGATGATCGCCGTGAACGCGGAGAGGTCGAAGAACTTCTCCAGGTAGGCGATGACGGTGGTGGTGGGTGCGTTGGAGGCGACGGCGAGCGGGCGGCGACCGGCGAGGGCCTGGACGAGTTCCACCGCGCCGGGCATCGGGGCCAGTCCGCTGCCCAGGTGCTCCTGCATCAGCTGCAGCACCTCGGCGCCCATGTGCTCGGGTGGCGCGCACGGTGCGAGTAGTTCGGCGAGGCGCTTGCCGATCGGCGCCAGCTCCATGCCGATGAAGCTGGCGCGGTCGGCTTGGTTGAGCTGGACTCCGTAGCGGGCGAACAGAGTCGTGTAGGCGCGGTCCCAGGCGTGCTGGGTGTTGACGAGGAGTCCATCGCAGTCGAGGACGACGGGGGCGTCAAGGGGAATCGTCGATTCGTGGAGTACCGGGTGCTGCATCGTGTTGTCCTCCGGGCCGTAGGTCAAAGGCGTTTCACCCCGGCCGTCAGCAGGTCGGGCCGTACGTCGAGGAGCGCGAAGAGGTGCTCGGCGGCGATCCGCGTGCCGGTGGGCAGCGGGAGCCGTGGCAGGTCTACAGCCAGCACCCAGTGGAACGGGTGCTCGGCCGGTGTTCGTGGGCAGGCGAGGTCGGCTTCGGCGACGTACTGGTGGTCCTCGTGGACGTGCGGTTCGCTGGCGTGCCCGTCAGCGTTGACGGGGATCCGGGGGATCCACCACGGGCTGGCGACCGCGGGGTGCGGGTAGCCAAGGGGCAGCGCGAGGTGCGGCGGGGGGACAAGCCGTGCGTGGAAGCCGGTCTCTTCGGCGGTTTCGCGAAGGGCTGCGTCGGAGGGCATCTCGACCGTGGTCTCGACGTGGCCGCCGGCGATCAGTAGGCCGCCGACCCGGGGGTGTTCGATCAGGCCGAGGTGCAGGGACCCGTCGATCCGGGCGAACAGGTAGACGGAGGAGGTCAGGTGGACGATCGGCGGCACGGTGGGGCTCCTGGAGGTCGGTGGCGCAGGCCGGGGCGTCGCCGGAGGCCTGCCCCTGGCGGAGCCGCGGGATACCGCGTGCGGCTCCGCCAGGGGCAGGACGTCCGCTACGATCCGGCCGCCCGGCGGTGCGTGACGAGGCGGGTCAGACCGTTGATCGTGCTGTGGTCGGGGTCGAAGAGGTCGTCCTCGCTGAGGGTGAGGCGGAAGGTCTCCTGCAGGAAGGCCGTCAGCGCGACCGTGCACAGCGAGTCGACGTAGCCGGTGTCGTAGAGGTCGATGTCGCGGTCGAAGAGGGTGTCGTCGGGGGACACGGCGCCGACGTCCCTGATGAAGGCCTCGATGGCTGTGGCGATCTCCTGAGCGGTGGGTCGGCCGGGCATCTGTTCTCCTGTCATCGGTGGGTGGCGGGCAGGGGCCGGTAGACGCCCCCGCGCAGGAAGGCGCGCAGTTCGCGCGGGTCGCTGATGGCGAGCACTTGGCAGAAGTCCTGCTGCAGGCGATCGCTGTCGTGGCCGGCGTCGAGCAGTAGGGGCAGGATCCCGCGGTGCACGTGGGCCTCGCCGATCTGGGCGCGGACCTTGGGCCGGACCAGGATGTCGTCGGGGAGGCCGCCGTCGGCGAGCGCGGTCATGATCTCGTGTTTGGCGACGGGGTCGGGCAGCTCCAGCAGTGCTTGGAATGCCCAGGCGTAGGGCTGGACGACGCGCAGGCCGTGGGCGTTGAAGACGCCGACCTCGCGGTCGCCGGCCTGGATGCCGCGGGTGAGGCTGGTCCGCAGGCGGCTCGGGCCGACGGCGGGAAGCGGGTAGTAGGTGGTGCCCGCGTAGTGCAGGGGGCTGTAGTCACCCAGGACCTCGTTCATCAGGTCGCCGGTGAGAACGAGCGGCGCGGGGCCGCGGACCGTCTGGTGCTCGGCAGCGATGGCGGCGGCGAGCAGGGTGTTGACGACGGCGGCGTGGACGTTGAAGTCCCGCCAGTCCTGTCCGTGGAGGAGCGCGGGTTGCAGGGCCGCGAGGATCGCCTCGGTGTCGGCGGGGACCAGGCGGTGGTCGAGTCCCAGGTGCTGAGCGACGTGCTGGGCGGCGGCCGCGTCCTGGCTGAGGCCGGCGCCGTCACTGGTGTACGTGTAGGTGTAGGCGGTGGCGCGGGGGAAGCAGCGCTTGGCGTGCAGGGCGATGAGGGCGCTGTCGGCTCCCCCGGACAGGCAGATCGCCACCGGGGCGCCCGTGTGGTCGGCGGCGAGGCGCTCCATCCCCCGGCGCAGGGTGGCGTCGATCTCCGCGAGGATTTCCCGCTGCGGTCGCCCGGTCCCCCCGCTGGTGGCGGGCAGTATGTAGTAGTGGTGAGTGCTCGCGGTACGCCGCCTGGGGTCGACGGTGACCACGGCGCCGGCCGGGACCGCGTGGATGTCGCGGAAGGCGATGCCGGTGCGGATCAGGTCGCGCAGGTAGTTGGCTGCGACGACGCCGCGCACCGGGTGGTGGGCGACGAACAGTTTGTTCAGGCCGAGCCGGTCGCGGGCCAGGACGACCCGGTCGCCTTCGCGGTACGCGGTGGCGAACCGGCCGGCGAGCAGCGCGGCAGTGTCGGCCGTGATCTCACTCGTCGCGGCCTGCTCGCCGCTGGCGGGCGCCCAGGGCAGGTTGGCGATCGTGAGGTGGCTCTCAAGCACCGGCGGCCGCCTTCCCGATGGTGTCCAGCGCTCGGGTCAGGTCGGCGCGCGGGACGTTGAGAGCCAGCCGGAAGAACCCCGGCTCATGGAAGACAGTGGAGGGCATGGTGAGGATCCCTTGGGTGGCCAGGGTGGTGACGAAGGAGAGGTCGTCGGTGCCGGTGGGGCAGCGGGCGTAGAGGAACCGGGTGGCGCCAGCGTCCGGGATGTCGAGTCCGTGTGCGCGCAGTGCGGTGCGGGCGTGGTGCTGCAGGTCGGCGAGTTCGGTGTTGTCGACGGGGGCGTCGGCCAGGTCGGCGGCGAGGTGCTGCATGATCGACGTCGGGGTGCAGTGCCCGCTGAGCCTCATCCCCTGCTCCAGACGCCGGGGCGCCAGGGCTGCGGGGGTGAACCGCGGGGATACCGCGAGGTAGCCGGTGCGCTGACCCTGCATCTGCCAGGCCTTGCCGAAGGAGTACACGGTCAGCGTCTGGTCGTAGTGGCGCGCAGGCCATGGGCAGGGCGAGGGGGACCAGAGGTGGTCGCGGTGGGCTTCGTCGGCGATCAGGATCGGCGGCCGCTCCAGTCGATGGCGCCGGGCGAGGCGGTGCAGGGTAGCTCCCAGCGCGGTGAGTTCGGCTGGGGTGTGCACGACGCCGGTGGGGCTGGCGGGCTGGCTGATGACCAGGGCGCGGGTCTTCGGTGTCCAGGCCCGCTCGATCGCGTCCAGGTCGAGGTGCTTGTCGGCGCCGGCGGGGACCAGGTCGCAGCCCAGCTGCAGCTGGGCGAGGTAAAGCGGGTAGTCCATCCAACAGGGGGTGATCAGCATGATCCGGTCGGGCGGGGTAAACAGGGTCTGGAAGGCGACGTTCAGCGCCGCGGCCGCGCCGGGGGTCATGACGATGTCGCTCCAGCGGTAGGGCAGCTGGTGGCGGCGGGTGAGGGCGGCGGCGAGCCGCCGGCGGACCGGGGTGAAGCCGCCGAAGGGGCTGTAGCGCAGGTCGTCGGGGCCGGATCGGGCCGCGAGGGCGGCCAGGGCCGCGTACGGACGCGGGTCGCTGAGGAAGCGCGGGTTGGGGAAGGACAGGTCGATGGCGCGGGAGCCGAAGCGGCGCAGCGTGGCGGCGTGCAGGCGGGTGTAGTCCTCCAGCGGCGCGAGCAGGTGCTGGATCTGCGGGGGCCAGGTCATCGGGGTGCCTGGGCGAGTGGGGCGGGGGCGAGCAGCGGGCGGATCGCCTCGCGGTCGACTTTGCCGTTGGGGGTGCTGGGCAGCTGCTCCAGGACGGTGATGTGGTGGGGGCGCATGTGCGCGGGCAGTTCGCGCTGGCAGTACGCGTCGAAGGCGGCCGTGGAGTAGTCGGGGCCGGGCTGGACGGCTGCCAGGATCTCGGGGTCGTCCTGGCCCGGGCGGTCGGCGGTGAGCACCACGGCGGCGGTGACCAGAGGGCCGGCGGTGAGTTCCCGCTCGATCTCCAGGCAGGTCACCCGGTGGCCGCGCGATTTGAACAGGTCGTCGCGTCGGCCCAGGTAGTACAGGTCGCCGTCGTGGTCCGCGTAACCGAAGTCGCCGGTGTGGACGACGCTCTCCGCCCGGCCGCCGAGGCCAGCCTGGTGGGGGCGGAAGACCTGGGCGGTGGCTTCGGGGTCGCGCCAGTAGCCCAGGGCGACGGTGGGCCCGCGGTGGATGAACTGTCCCACGGTGCCGGGCGGGCACGGTGTGCCCTGCTCGTCCAGCACCAGCAGTTCGCTGTTGGGGATCGCGCGGCCGATCGAGTCGGGTTTGGTGTCCAGCAGCGTGGGCGGCAGGTAGGTGGAGCGGAACGCTTCGGTGAGGCCGTACATCGCGAACATCTCGACGTCGGGGTGCGCGGCGTGCACCGCCCGTACGGCGGCGCCGGGCAGTGCTCCGCCGGAGTTGGTCAGGTACCGCAGGTGCGGGTAGTGGCCGTGCAGGAAGGGCGAGGCTGGGCTGGTGAGGGCGTGCCACAGGGTGGGGACGCCGGCCAGGCCCGTGATGTCGGCGGCGGTCAAGGTGCGGCAGATGTGGGCCGGTAGGGCCGAGCGCTGGACGACGACCGTGCCCGCGGCGGCGAAGGTGGCCAGCACCTGGTTGAGGCCGTAGTCGAAGGACCACGGCAGCAACGCGAGGGTCCGGTCGGCGGCGGTCAGGTGCAGGTAGTCGGCGACTATGAGCGCGCCGGCCACCAGGTTGTCGTGGCTGAGCATCACGCCCTTGGCGCTGCCGGTGGAGCCGGAGGTGTAGGAGAGCGCGGCCAGGTCGCGGCCGATGATGCGCCGGGTCGCGGTCAGCGGCGGCCCGTCCACGCTGTCGGCGTCGACGGTGCGCGCGGGGTCCAGGGCGCACTCGCGTAGCAGCGGGCGGGTGCGTGCGTTGGTGACGGTCAGCGCGGGCTCGCAGTGCTGGAGGATGTGGGCGACCTGCCTCGGGCGCAGCTGGTCGTGGATCAGGACCGGCACCAGGGCGGCCAGGTGGGCGCCGAACCAGAGCGCGAGGGTCTGGGCGCTGCGCGGCAGCAGCATCGCGATCCGCTCGCCGGGCTGGGCCCGGCCGGTCAGGAAGCCGGCGCAGCGTTGTGCCTGGTCGGCGAGCTGGCGGTAGGTGAGGGTGGTGGCGCCGTCCTGGACGGCCACGTTGTCGGGGTGGCGGTGGGCGGGCTGTTCGAGGAGGTCGGACACGGTGTAGAGCACGGCTGGGCCTCTCGGTCGTGGTTACCGCAGGAGGACGTCGCTGGTGGTCGCGGTCTCGTGGAGTGGCAGGCGGGGCCAGCGCTCGGTGAGAGCGTCGGGGACGCCGTGGTCGGCCAGCAGGGTGGGGTTGAGGTGGTAGAAGTTGCGGAACGTCGTGGCGGTGGCGCCGTGGCGTGCTGCGGCGAGTTCGGCAAGGGGCCGGGAGCTGGTCTCCCACTGCACGAGCGCGGCGTCGGTCTTTCGGGCGTGGGCCAGGACGGCGATCAGCAGCTTCGGGTGCTGGCCGGGGTCGCGGGTGTGGAAGTCGGCGACGGCGATGATGTCGCCGGCGCGCAGCAACACGGCCAGGGCGAGCGGCGTGCCGTGCCGCTGGAGGAGCAGATAGGTAGCGCGGGCCAGCGGGTAGGAGGTGTGGCGCCACTGCTGGTAGGTGCCGGTGCGCTGCAGGGTGAAGCCGGCCGCGCGGGTGCTGGCCTCGCACAGGGCCGCAGCGCTCTCGGGGAAGTCGCTGCTCTCGGTGACCTCGCAGGTCGGCGGCGGGGGTTGGGCGGGCACGGGCAGGGTGAGCCGGTGGACGAGGGCCTGCTGCCAGCCCCGGAAGGCGGCGTGGACGTCCGGGTTGGGGTCGTAGACGCCGACGACCGGCTCGCTGGCGGTCATGCGGTGCAGCAGGTGCGCGGCGGCGGTGGGGTGGGCGGTGGGCAGTTTGCGCCAGCTCGACAGGTACACCCCGGGCACGGCGTGGCCCTCGATGGTGAACGTGGCGTGGAAGTTGTAGGCGGTGGCCTCCAGGCGGCGGTCGGTGTCCTGGACGGCGTAGTAGTCGGGGCGCCGGCCTTTGCTCGGGTTGTCGGTGAACTGGTAGCGGTAGAAGTCGGGGTCGCTGGCGTAGTCCTTGCCCTGGCGCATGACCTGCTCCAGCAGGCAGGAGCGGTGGGCGTCGCTGTCGGCGACCACGGTGACCGGGCGCCGGCGCGGCGCGGCGGGGACCTGCCAGATCGCCGCGTCCCCGGCGGTGTGGATCGCGTGGTCCAGCTGCTCGGTGAACCCCTGTTCGGTGGTGTCGGCGTGCAGACGGGTCAGCTGCAGCAGCTGGTGCCGGTAGGGGCGGCGCAGCACCGTGCCGGCCCGGCCGACCCACAGGATTCCCTCGTAGCCCAGGGCGATCAGCGGATCGAGGCAGTCCAGGGCGAGGTCGGGGATGAACTGGCCGAAGGGCATGGTGAAGTAGCGGGCGGGGCGTCCCAGGGCGCGGGCGAGGTGGGCGTGGGAGTCGTGGATCTCCCGGCGCACGGCCTCGGGCGTCATCGCGGCCAGGTTGTCGTGGCCGCGGGTGTGGTTGGCGATGGTCACCAGCGGGTCCTGGGCCAGGGCGCGGATCTGCTCCCAGCTCAGGTAGCCGCGCTGCTGGAAGTAGGGGCGGGCGCGGTCCTCGACGGTGGTGAACAGCGGGTCGATGAGCGTGTCGCGAACGAACGCGGGGTCGAGGTCGGCGCGCTTGGTGAGGTGGTAGAACGACGGCGGGTTGTGGCCGGCGGCCAGGTGCGGCAGGTGCCGGCGGATGTGCGCCTGCACCTGTGGCTCGGGGGCGTACTTCTCGATCGCGTAGACCTTGTCCCGGGTGCCCCAGCCGTGTTCGGCCAGTTGCCCGCACACGGAGACGGTCACTGGCAGGGCGCGTTCGCGCATCAGGTCGATGCCGCGCTGCGCGGAGGTGGGCACGTCGTCGAAGCAGACGAGGAAGTTGAGGTCCTGCAGCTCTCGGGCGCGGATCTGGTCCGGGGAGACGATGGCTCCGCGCCGGGCCATCTGGTCCAGGTGTCGGGCGAACACGTCGTCGGGGATGGTGTGCAGGCGGTGGAACGGGTTCGCCGCATCGACGGTGCCGAGGCGGTGGTAGTTGACGGAGACCACGATGGGCTGAGCGGGCATGGGCGCTCCCAGGCGGGGCCGGATCTCGTGAGGGCCGGGGCGCGCGGGAGCGGGGCCGCTCCCGCGCGCCGGCCGGTGTGCTGCTGTGCTTCGGTGTCAGCCGGCCGCGGGGGCCTGGCGGAATCCGGTGTTGCTGGCGATGACCTGGCCGAGGAGCGCGGGGTCGTAGCCGGCCTGCCGGGAGGCGGACACGATCGCCCGGATGTCCTTGGGCAGGCACTTGCCGGCGAAGCCGCGGGCGCGGGCGAAGACCGCGGTGTGCGACGGTTCGACCCGCGGGTCGAGCAGCCAGCCCTCGCGTACGGCGTGGAAGTCGGCGCCCAGGGCCTGGCAGATCTCCCAGAACTCGTTGACGAACGTTACTTTCGTCGCGAAGAAGGCGTTCTCCATGTACTTGACGATCTCGGCCTCCAGCGCGGTGCACTGGAAGTAGACCTTGACCGGGCCCAGGACCGGCAGCAGGGCGTCGATGAACCAGCTGCGGGTCTCGGGCCGGCCGCCCAGGATCAGGAACGGCATCGCGGCGGCGTCCGCGCACACCGGGTTGTAGTAGGTGCTCTCGCCCACGTACTCGGGGCTGAAGCAGATCTCCTTGCCGGTCAGCTCGATCAGCCGGTCGGTGGTGCCCGGCGCCACGGTCGACTTGATCAGGACGCGGTCCACCGGCAGGCGCTTGACGGCCTCCTCGACGTTGGTGACGTCGCACTCACCGCCCGGGCCGGACGGGGTGTTGACGCACACGATCGCGTAGTCGCAGGCGGCGAGGTCGTCGTGGGGGTACGTGCTGTCGTGGGCCGGGTCGAAGGTGACGAGGTCGCCGTGGCCGCGCAGCAGCTCGGCCATGGTGTTCCCGACGTGGCCCATCCCGATGATGCCGATCTTCACGCTGTCACTCCTTCGGTCGCCGTGCTGCTGGTGAACGCCTCCAGGCGGCACGCCACCGCGCGCGCGGTGAGCTCCTCGGCCCGGGGGCAGTGGGTGGTGTACTGCGCGAGGAACGGTGCCCGGTAGGCGGGGCCGTACCGGTAGCGGCGGCTGTCGACCTCCGTGCCGTCGCCGCCCACCGCATCGGCCAGGGCCCGGGCGTCGGCGGGCGAGGGGCAGAGCACCACGAGCCCGTAGCGGCCGTGTTCGGCCACGCCGGGTGCCTGATCGGCCTCGGCCCATTCGGCACCGCGGTCGGCGAGCACGGCCAGCGCCGTGTCCCGCAGGGCCTGCAGCCGGGTGCGGACCGCGTCCGCGTCGGCGACCTGGGACAGGCACCAGGCAGCACCCAGGGCGTTGATCTTGAAGTTGAGGCCGAACCGTCCGGCGAACGGGCCGGCCGGGTCCAGGCGGTGGCCCGTGATGGCGGCGCTCTGCCCGAAGTTCCGCAGGGTGAGGATCTCCTGCGCGATGCGGGCGTCGCGGGTCAGGCAGGCGCCTCCCTCGCCGGCCTTCAGGGGCTTGCGCCCGTGCAGGCTCAGGCAGACCACGTCGGCCAGCTCGAACAGGTCCTCACGCAGCCGCAGGAACGGGGCCTGTGCGGCATCGACCACCACCGGCACGCCGGCGGCGCGCAGAGCGCGCAGCACCTGCGGGTCCTCGTCCCAGTAGCCCCACATCGGGACCGGCACCACGGCCTTCACCCCGGCGCGCAGGGCCGCGGCCGCCGCCTCCGCGGCGATGCCGAAGCTGGTGGGCGAGGCGCAGTCCAGGAACAGCGGGCGGGCGCCGATCGCGGTGACCGCCAGGGCCGTCATGGACGGGCCCAGCGCCGAGACGCCCACCTGGTCGCCGGGGCGCACACCGACCGCCCACAGCGCGCTGATCAGCGCGGTGGTGCCGCTGGACACGCACAGGCCGTAGTCGGCCCCGGTGAGCTGGGCCAGGCCCCGCTCCAGGTCCCGGACGACCTCCGCGTTGCCGGTGCCGCCGTCGGCCAGGGCACGCTGCAGTTCTCCCATCATGCGGTCCACTCCAGCCCCCTTGCGGCCAGCAGGGCGTCGAACGCCTCGTAGGTCGGGACCAGGTCGTCGACCGTGGCCAGGAGCGGGGCGCCATCGCCCTGGACCCGCTCCTTGAACGCGGTGAGCTCCGGGGCGTACCCGGCCCCCGCGTACCCGGCGCTGATCGGCGAGCGGCGCCACAGCACCCGCGCGCCGGGGTAGTCGCCCACGTCGTCGCGGCCGCCGCCCGGCACCAGCGCCAGCTCGGCCAGGTCCCGCAGCAGCAGCTGGTCGCCGCTGTCGGTCAGCACCTCCACCTGGTGGTGGAAGCCGGCCGCGCAGCTGCCGAACCTCGCCTCGAACCGCTGCCCGGCCCCGGTGTTGTCCCCGGCCAGCAGACACAGCCGGCCGCGCTCCACCGCAAGCATCTGCCCCGAGATCGCCGTCGCGCCGGGGCGCAGCAGCGCGGCGAGGTCGATCGCGTGCACGCCCTGCGCGTGGAACAGCGACGCCTCAAGGGTCAGGTCGGCGCTGAAGGAGACGACGGGCTTGCGGGCGACGTGGACCACCCGCACGTAGCTGGCCTGCCCGTAGCAGCCGCTCTCCAGGGCTCCCAGCAGTGCGAGCACACCGTCGGCCCACCGGAAGTTCATGCCGACGGCCGCGGTGACCCCGGCGTCGTGCGCCGTCTTGCTGAGCTCGCGCAGCCGCGCCAGGTCCGGCGCGGGCGGCTTCTCCACGAACGTGTGCAGGCGCTGCTCCAGCGCCCAGCGGGCGTGTGCTCCCTGGACGTCGACCGGCAGGGCGATGATCGCCGCCTCGAACGCGCCGGTGTCCAGGTCCTCCACCGAGGCGAAGGCGTCGGGCACCGACCACTGCCGGGCGAGCCGGGCGGCCCGGTCGAGGTCGCTGTCGACCAGGGCGGTGACCTCGATCCCTGCGGCCAGCGCCGCGGGCAGAAGCGTCTGCCCGCCCTGATTTCCGCAACCCACGAGTAATGTGCGCATGCCACTCCATCCCGAGAATCTTCGGTGAATGTCTGCGATTCGCCATGCACACCGGAAATGGGCAGCAAAGGGCCCCGGGGAATTTCCCTACGAATTTTCCGGTGCTGAAAGAATGTGCGGTGCTGTGCTTCCGGTCAGCGCTCGGCGTCGGGGAAGAACGCCAGCTGCTGCGCCCAGGGGCTCGCGTGGGCGGGGTCCGGGCGGCGGATGCCGAGCGGGTTGCCGGGCCTGTAGCGGCGGCGCTTGGTCCACCAGGAGCCCACGGCGTCGGCCTGCTCGCGGTAGGACGCCACGTCGTAGGCGATACCGAGGCGGGCGATCTCCGAGTTGAGGATCACCGCGAAGCCCTCGATGGCCACCAGCTCGGCGTACTGCAGCGGCTGGACGCTGCGGTAGCCGTCGATCAGGTCCATGGCCCGGCTCTGCAGGAACTTGACCGGTTCCCCGCCCTGGACCTTGAAGAATCCCGTCGCGATGAGTTTCGCCAGGTCGAATGCCCGCGGGGCGTGCATCAGCTTGTCGAAGTCAATGAATCCGAATCCGCCGTCGGCGGACACCACATTGTCCCCGTGCATGTCGCCGTGGATCGGCTGGACCGGTAGCCGGGCTCCCTGCTCGGCGAACTGCGGCAGGACACGGTCGCGCCACAGGTGCCGGGCCACGAACCAGGCCGGCAGCTGCGCCACGTCGTCGGCGGCCGGCACCGGGCTCGGTTCGAACGACAGCCCGCGGTCGGTGAAGTCCTGGCCGCCGCAGGCCAGCTGCTCGTGGAGGCGGGCGATGGCCTGCCCCAGTCCGAACGGGTCGCTCCAGCTGGCGGCGCCCTTCCCGATCCAGGTGCACACGTGCACGGTCCAGGTCCGCCCGCCCGTCTCCAGGGTGGCAACGGCGAGAGTCTGGGGGCACACGACGCCCTCCACGCGGTTCACCAGGGAGCCGATCCGGTCGATCAGCGCGGCCGGCTTGGGGGTCAGTCGCACGGCGACCTCGGGAAGGTGCGGGAGGTCACACCGCCCGCGCCACACGGTGGCCTGCGTTCCGCCCGTCACCGGGCTGAACACGTAGTGGTCACCGGACCACGACGTGTCCCGCACGGCGGACAGGGCTTCGCGCAGCAGCTGGTCACCGTCGCCGAGGACCGACACCCGCACCTACCTCCTACCGTGGCGTTTTAGCCGGGGCCCGCTGGTTGCGGCCCAGGTGACTGAGCAGTGCCGGCCAGAACGCGAGCCCTTCCAAGGGCCACGACGCCAGCACTCCCCGCACCCGACGGCTCAGGGGCACCCCGCGAAGACTCGCCGCGGTGGACACCAGGGCCGGCGTCACGGGGTAGCTCACCAATGCTGCCACGACCGCAAGATCGTGTGCAGCCGCTTCACCCCGCCGCGCCCTTCGAGCCACAGCCGCCCCGGACGCCGCGAGCGCCACTGTGCTCAAACCCCAGCCCACGGGTATGGCCAGGTGCTGGGCCCGCAGGAACCGCACTTCCAGCGGGCTCAGACGCAGCACGCCCTGCTCGCGGCACCACCGTGCGGTCGCGTCGAAGTTCAGCAGACCCCGCAGCCACGCCGTCTGCTGGGTGAGCAGGTCCCGGGCCCGGCGCGGCACCTCGGCCACGTCCCGGCTGGCCAGCAGCCCGATCGGCTCGCCGGCCAGCCGCGCGATCCAGCCCAGCAGCAGCCCGTCGGCGTATGCGAAGTCGGGGAAGAGGCCGATGTGGTCCAGGAAGTCCAGGCGGGCGAACTCCCCGTGCCCGAACGTCGAGTACGGCGCCGTCCTGGACCACACCGTTCCCCCGGGCCGGCCGCGGCGGTTGCGGGCCACGTAGTGGCTCCAGGTCCACCAGGTCTGCAGCACCGCGTTGCCCACCGCCACCGATCCCGCCCGGCCGCGCTCGGGGACCACGTAGTCGACCAGCTGCTGGAACAGGCGGGTCGTCCCGTCGTCGGCCACCCGTTCGTCGAGCTCCGCGAACGTCTCGTGCTGCGGGCGCGAGTCCGCGTTGTAGACCCCGATCCACAGCCGCGAGGAGTTTTCCACCTCCGGCAGGAACCGGGCCCGGGCATGCTCGACCGCGAGGTTCAGCTGCGAGGCCCGGAACCGGGTCACTTCCTGGCAGTGCAGCAGCGCGATCCGCTCCGGATCCGCCCCCAGACGCTCCAGCTCCCGCTCGCAGACCTCGTGCGTCGATCGGCCGCCCTGGCGCGGTTCCTCCTTCACGGTGGTGACCAGCAGGACCTGGTCGCACAGCTTCTGCTCGGCGACCGAGACCCAGAACGCGACCGTCTCGGCGGCCAGCTCCTCCTCGACGTACAGGGGCACGACGCACACCACCCGGTGCTCCCGCACGCCCGGCGCGCGGCCGGCCGCCAGCGCGTCGAGCGTGCGCTGCGCGCCGGTCCTACTGAGGCGCACCTGGCGCCACTCCCAGGCCCGTCGCAGGGACAGAGCCAGCGCGAACGCGCCGACCGCCGCCCGCGAGGCACCCGAGGAGCGCGTACGCGTATCCGAATCCATGAACGACCTCCTGGCAGAGCAGGACCGCCACCACCCGGGTGGGTGGTGCGATGACGCGTCGCCGCCGGTGGACGGCGTTGTTCCAGACGATGTTCGACACGACGGCCCGCGCGACGGCCGACGGGCGGTCCTGCGGGTAGCCGCGGTGCGCCCACAGCAGCGCCCGGGCCTTGCCGCTGCGCCAGCAGCGCAGCATGTAGGCGCGGAAGGCGCTGGGGTGGTCGTGGTGGATGGCCATGCCGGGGCTCAGCACCGCGTGCTGCTGCAGCCGCATCCGGCGGCCGAGCTCGACGTCGCTGTAGGCGGGCAGGAGGGCGTCGAAGCCGCCGGCCCGGGTGATCGCCTCGCGCCGGTAGGCGCTGTTGCCGCCGTTGACGTACGGGGCGCCCATGACGTCGGCGCCCGCAGCCGCTGTGACGTACCAGCTGCCGAACGTCTCGTAGTAGTAGACGGCGTCGCGCAGCTGGGCGTACAGGTTGACGCTGTCGGTGCCGATCACCGGACCGCCGAAGGCGCTCTTCGCCGGGTGGGCCCGGCTCAGGCGCCGCAGCTCGGCGAGCCAGGTGCCGGCCGGCACGCAGTCGTCGTCGAGGAAGGCCAGCAGCTGCCCGCGGCTCTCCCCGATGCCGGTGTTGCGGGCGCGGGCGATGCCCACCTGCTCGGGCAGGACGACGGTCCTCAGATCCGGGTCGCCGTCCTCCACCCACCCGTAGGGCTCGCAGCCATCGAAGACGAGCACGATCTCGTAGGCGAGTGCCGCTGCGGCGCACTGCTCGCGCACCGCCCGCACCAGCTGTCGGCAGCCCTGCGCGCGCTCGCGGGTGGTCACGACGACGCTCAGTTCCACGGCGCCCTCGCCCTCGCCGGTCACGGGAGCAGCCCCAGGTCCGTCAGCTCCTCCTGCAGGCCCTGCGCGGTCACGAATACGTGGCCGCGCAGCCCGAGGTCCTGGCCGGCCGCCACCCAGGAGGCGGTGTCGTCCACGTACAGCCCCCGGCGCAGGTCGAAGGCGCCGTGCGCGGCGGCGTGCCGATAGCTGGCCGGATCCGGCTTGGCGGCCCTGATGTCGGCGGAGCAGAACACCGCGTCCGCCAGGCCGTCCAGGCCGTGGTGAGCAAGGTCGGCCCACAGGCGGCGCGTCGCGTTCGACAGGAGCACCACCCGCACGTTGTTGTTCTTGAGCGCCTTGAGGAGCTCGACGACCTCGTGGTTGGCTTCGCCGTGGTAGTCGAGCCATTCCGTGACCGCGGCCTCGCCCAGGGCCCGGGCTATCGCCTGCCGCCAGGACTCGTAGTCGATCCCGCCGGCCATGGCGAGCCTGGCCGGCGGCGATTTCAGCGCAGTCGGCAGCAGCGAGCCCGCCGACAGGCCGTGGCGGGACTCGATCCGCGCCGCCACGGCGGGATCGAAACGGATGATGACGTCTCCGACATCACAGAGCACGGTGTCCACATCTGATCTGGGGTTGCCCGACACTCCGGTGATCACCTCCTCGGCTCGGCACTCGCAGCCGAGTGCGCAGGATCCGAACACGAGATTCCGCTGAGCGTGAGCCCAACGACGGGACGAACTCGGCCGGGGCCGGGGCTTCCCCTACTCCGGGGAGGCCGGCTGCCGACGTCATCCACCATCCCGCCGATCGGCACCACCGGGAAGACACGGACAGTGCCCAGGCGTACCCAGCGTGTACCCAGGTGTTACCAGCCGCGCCCGAGGACGCTGAATCCGGTGCTGCATGGGCATCATGACGGGGACGAGCAACCGGAGGTGACGGGCACTTGGAGATCCACGAGCATCCCTTGACCTACTTTCTGAAGCAGAGAAAGTGGTCGGCTACCCAGTACCTTGCGCATCTGAGTCCAATCCATGAGCGGCTCGGCTACGGAGCCATCCCTTCGGACCGCAAGCGCGTCACCCGCTGGACCCGCGAAGGCGTCACGCCCGAGCCGAAGGCCCAGCGGGCGATGGCGATCCTGCACAACATCTCGGAGGCCGAGATCGCCGATCGTCCCTGGCCGAGCTGGCTCGCCTTGGCGTGCATGAGTTCAAGAGACCTGCTGCACGCCAGGTGGACTCCTCAGACCGCCGTTGACCTGCTGGACCACGCCACCGCCGTAGGAGGACTGATGGACCGCCAAGGAATGGACCGCCGAGGATTCATAGTCGTCGCGGGGATGGCCCCGGTCCTGGCCCAGGCCGCCGTCGCCCCGCTCGCTCCTGCGCGCGCCGCCGGATCCCGCATCGGCGCGGACGTGCCCACCCAGTTCGAGACGTCCCTGAGCATTCTGCGCCGCCAGGACGACCAGTTCGGCTCCGGCCAGGTCCACGCCTCCGCCCGCGCCACACTCGGCATGATCACCACCCGGCTCAAGACCGCGGCCTACACCGAAGCCAACGGCCGGCGCCTGTTCGCGGCCGCCGCCGAAGCCGCCAGGATCTGCGCCTGGACGGCCTACGACTCCGGCCAGCACGCACTCGCCGAGGAGCACTACCTCGTCGCCCTGCGAGCGGCAGCCTCATCAGGAGACCCAGTGGTCACCGCCAACACCTTGGCGTTCTGGGCCATCATGCGGTACTCCACCTCCGACCCGAACGGCGCCGTGGACCTGGTCAACAGCGCCCTCGGCTACACCAAGCAGATCGGCTCCGCCCGAATGGAAGCGATGCTGCTCGCCCGCCTGGCCCGCGCCCACGCCCACGCCGGCGACAGCCGCTCCGCCGCCCGAGCGCAGAACGCCGCCATGGCCGCCTACGACCGGGCACGGGACCAGGACCCCGCCGCCGACCCGGACTGCGTGTACTGGGTGAACCTGGGGGAGATCAGGATGCTGCAGGGCTCCTGCTCCCTGAACCTGGGCCGGCCCAAGGAAGCCTTGGCGCACTTCGAAGACGCCTCCGCTGGGCTGCGGGCCGCGGACACCTACCGCGAGGACGATTTTCCCCGCGGAGCAGCCATCTACCTGGCTCGCGAGGCTGAGGCCAGGATCGCCCTCGACGATCTCGACGGAGCGATTGACACCGCTCACCGGGCTGTGGAGCACATGGGTGGAGTCACCTCCGCCCGCAGCTCAACTACGCTTGCCGACCTGCGCTCGAAGTTCCAGGCCCACCGCGACGTTCCGGTCGTTCACGAGTTCTTGGAGAGCACCGTCTACGCCGGTGCAGCGTGAGCGCCTTCGATGATCCCGGCTCCAGCCCCCATACTTCCTAGATGGCCCACCTATGGTGCCCGTCGTCCGTCGTGGCTGGCTGCGCATGGGACACCGGCCGCGGCCGGTAGCAGTGAGTCCTGACCATGAACGGAGCACTTTGACCTCCGACAGTCGCAGCCCTGCGGCCGCCCATCCGGCCGCGTCGGCCGGCCAAGCCGTCGAGTTCTTCGGCCCGCAGCCTCTCGTCCTGGTCGAGACCGCTCCCCCGCAGGTTTCGGCTGCCGACCGGCTCGCCGTGGACCGAATTTGGGCGCGGGACGCGGCCGCCAATCCGGCGCTGTTCGACGGTCCGGTGATCGTCTGCACCGGGCTGGAGCAGCAGCCCGGTCGCCTGGTCCTATCGTGGGCACCCCTCTCCTACCGGTACCGGGCCCTGCGCCAGCTGCCCGGCACCCCGTGGAAACCGGCGGCGGTCTTCGTCACCGTCCTGCAGCCGGTGACCGGGGGCGGCCTGGTGGTGGGCCGCGAAAGCGCCTCGACCGCTCACCCCGGCCGGTGGCAGCTCCCGGGCGGCTCTGTCGAACCACCGCCGGACGGACAGCAGCTCGACTTCGAGGCGCTCCGCCGGCACGCCGCGCGCGAACTCGCGGAGGAGATCGGGCTGGAGAGCGATCCGGACAGCCTGCGGCTGTGGGCGGTCTCCCGGGGCGAGCACAGCAACATCGGCGTGCACCTGGCTGCCAAGCCCGTGCCCGAGGGACTGGTACGCCGTTGCCACCAGGCGCTGCTGACGTCGATGGCCAGCAGTGCCGAACCGGAACTAGAGGCGATCGCGACGGTCGACTCCCCGACGCGACTGGCTGCCCTGGGACCCACCGTGGATTACCTGCACCCCGTCCTGGCCCGATGGGCAGACCCCGCCCAGGCATCGGACAGATGGCAGCCCAGCGTCTGGCCGGCCACCCTCGCCACAAGCCGACTGCACCTGCGCCCGGTCGAGACGGCGGACGCTGAGTTACTCAGCACTCTGTGGTCCGATCCGGGCGTCCGGCGCTACCTGGGCGGCCCCGTCCCCCTGGACCGGATCGCCCGGCGACTGGAGCAGGCCCCCGGGCACCCCGGACACTTCACGGTCACCCTCCACGGGGCGCCGATCGGTCGGGTCACCGTCGACCAGGACCACCGCACCGCAGACCGGACGGAAGTCTCGTACGAGTTCCTCCCGAGCGCCGGCGGCCGCGGCCTGGCGGCCGAAGCCGTCGCCGAAGTCATCCGCTGGGTGCGCACCACTGACCCGGAGCGCGAACTCGTGGCAGTGACCCAGGCCGCCAATCGCCGCTCCCGGCGCCTCCTGGAGGCACTGGGGCTGAGCGCGGACAGGCGCCTTGACGAACACGGTGTGGAGCAGGCGGTCTACGTACTTGCACCAGGCGAATCACCAGCAGCCCCTGGCCAAGGACTTCCGTCGTAGTCGACCGGGATCGGCACTCGCGCTGCGCCCCGAGGGCGGCCTGCTCTTGGAGGTGCGCCCACCAGCAACCCCATTGCATCGAGGCGGTGCGCCACCATTACGTGCCAGAGGGGCCACCGGCCGAGGTACGCTCCCGGGCCCGGCGCGGCACCTCGGCCGCATCCCGGCTGGCCAGCAGTCCGATCGGCTCCCCCGCCAGCGCCCAGCAGCAGCCCGTTGGTTGACCTCCCAGCCGTTCACAGGGCGATCGGCCGATAGTTGAGGGCCGTATGGACGACCTCCTCGGCCGAGGCATCACGCAGTTCGGCCGGGGGGTGGAAGATCAGGCCGCTGACCCGGGGATGCGACACGTTGGCGGCGAAGAGACGTAGGTAGTAGTCGCTCTCCGGGTCACCAGCGAGGATCCTGCGGACGATCTCGACAAGCTCTTCCGTGGTGATGTTCGCGATCCAGGGACGAGCCGGCCGGGCAGCCTCCAGAGCAAACTCGCTCAGACTGCGGCTGCCGTCGTACTCGGCGAAGTCCAGGGCCACGTAGTCGTGGCCCGTCTTCGTGTTGAAAGCCCTGATCTCGTCGTCCGCGCTCCCGGCCCCGAAGAGCACCAGCTCGGCGATCCGTGAGATCGCGCTCAAGAGCTCGTCCAGCCGCTGCTGGCTCACCAATGGGGGTATCAGTTCCGCTCTCAGATCCACAGCCCGGATTATGCCGTCGACCTCTGACGCCCCCACCGGGTACCGGCAGCCCGCCCCGGTGCGGGTCGTGGCTGCGGCCGGACGGTCAGGCGGGACCGCCGGGGGAGAGCGCCCCGGGGTCGTAGGACTTCCGGTGCTGGCGGCCGCAGGAGTGTGCCGATCCAGGTCTTCAGGGGCTAGGAGCGCCGAGCGGAGCCACTGGGGCGAGGTGAGCGTGCCGTTGACCTCGGGCCAGTGGACCCAGCGGACGCGAGGGCTGTCCGGTTCGAGGGTGCGTCCAGGGTCGGGGATGTCGAGGAGGTGGCCTGCCAGCAGCAGGTGGGCTTGTGGATGGAGCGTGACCCAGTCCGGTGCCTGGTCGGGCGGTATGAGCCAGTAGGTCTGCCCCGTCCGCGCGTCGTGGAGCACCGGCCCGATCCGCTGGGCGCAGGGGCCGTCCAACGCGGCGTCAAGCAGGGGCAGCGCGGTGGCGGCCACCAGGGAGATCGCGTTCCAGCGGATGCCGGTGGGCATCGGCACGAGGCGGTCCGGTTCGGCCAGCCACCGCACGACGGTGCGGTCGCGCTGGAGCGGTCCCAGGACGCCGGCCAGCCACAGGGCCGGCGGCATGGCGGCGGCCTGCGCGGGGTCGGGCCGCCGCCGGGGGCGGGGGAGGTCCACCGGGCTACCGCCGGGTGGGGGTGGTGAGCACGGTGAACTTCTCGACCGTCTGCTGCGGCTTCATCGAGAGGATCGCGGGGGGACCGTTCAGGTGCAGGATGCGTCCCCCGCTGGGGCGCCAGAGCATGTTGGTGATCTCGTAGGGCCAGCCGTCGACGCTGATCCAGGAGCCGATGGCGACGTCCTGGTCGCCGGCGGGGCGGGGGGCGAGCAGGGTGCGGCCGTCCGAGAGGCGGAAGGTGCGGTCGTCGCTCTGTTCGAGCACGGTGGCGAGGGTGGGGCCGGGCAGTGGCGCCATCAGATTTCCGTTCGATTCGGGCTGGGTTGGGTGGTGAGCGGGCACTGGGCCCAGACGGCTTTGCCGAAGGGCAGGGGGTGCCAGCCCCAGCGGTCGCGGGTGATGGTGCGTACGAGCCCCAGTCCCAGGCCCCCGACCTCCAGGCCGGGGACGGTGGTGTCGAGCAGCGGTCCCTGCGTGCTGGGGTCGCTGACGACGACAAGGATGTCGTCGCGGTGGAGCGCGAGGAGAATCGCCATGGGGGTGGGTGCGCCCGGGGTGGTGGCGTGCTTGAGGGCGTTGGTGACCAGTTCGGTGATCACCAGGGCGACGTCGTCGAGCGCGTTGTCGTCGGCGGGGCGGTTCTGTGCGAGCCGGATGTCGCGGCAGTGGGCGACGGCACTGTTGCGGATCAGGGCGACGTCCCGCGGGGCGAGCTGGTCCACTTCCTTGCGCCAGATGGTCTGGGCGTCGTGGAGTCGGGCGGGCGTGGTCACGGCGCCTCCGTGCGGTGCGGCCGCCCGATGAAGGCGGCGAAGTGGTCGGCCCGGGCGGCCGGGTCGGACTGCCGCGGTTGCTTCGCGGTTCGGGGGGCCGGGATCGCGGGGGTGGCGGCGAACAGGACGCGGAAGGCGTCGTGGAGTGCGGCGGCCAGGCTGCCGGCGTAGGTGAGGGCGCCGCTGCCGTCGGGGGCGTGGACCCAGCGGGCCTTGCGTGCGTCGGCGCCGGGTGCGGGGCAGAGCAGGGTGGTGCCGCTGGAAGGGGTCAGGTGCACGGTGAGGGCCTTGCCCCAGGCCCACGGGCCGTCGGGTGTGTCGGAGTGCCCGGCGAGGAGGCGGTCCCAGTCGGCTGTGAGGCGTGGCACCCAGAAGTGGAGGTGGGTGTCCGTGAGCAGGGCGGGGCCGGGCACCGCGTTCGCGGCGGCCAGTACCTGGAGCGCTCCGTCGCCGAGGCGGACATCGGTGCTGATGACGTGCCAGGGGCTGTCGTCGGCCGGGCGGACGGGTGCGAGGGCGTGCGGTGTGCGCCAGGCGGTCAGGCAGGCGCCAGGGTCGGCGCTGGTCCGGGCGAGCCAGTCCTTGCCCGCTGCGTTCGGGGGAAGGGGGGCCGTCGGTAAGGGGACGGGCGCGGCATCGCGGGCGCCTGGGCTGGCCGCGCGTGTGGGCGCAGAGGGCGGGTCCAGGAGAGCGGTGATGTGGGTCATCGGGGGCTCCAGCCACGTCGTTTAGGCCTGCCGGGCAGGTCGGCGACGCCGCACATCGCGTGGTGCGATCAAGCGGTCACCTTGAGCAAGCATCACTACTGTGCTCGCTAATTAGCGAGTCGTCAATATCGCGGAACGCTAATTAGCGACATAGGCTTGGCGGGCGGCCGGACCACCGGCACACTGTGACGCACCGTTACCCCGACGGTGATCATCACCGGTTGACGCGTCACACTGTTCAGGCACCACGACGAGGAGGAGCGACCTTGGCCAGCAGCAACAGCGAGCAGGACCTCCGCCGGACGCGGGTCGGCGGGATCCTGCGCCGCCTCCGCGAGCAGACCGGCAAGACCCTGGAGGTCGCCTCCGAGGAGGCCGGGATCAAGATCGACCGTCTCAGCCGCCTGGAGCGGGGCGTGGTGAGGATCGACGTCCCCGTGGTCAGGGCGCTGCTGGACGTCTACGGCGTGCAGGACCGGCAGGTCCGCGCCGCGCTGGAGGAGATGGTCCGCAGTCTCACATCGCCAACCTGGTGGCAGTCCTACAACCGATCGCTGCACATCGCCCTGAAGAACTACCTGGGGCTGGAGGAGACCGCCAGCTCCGTGTGGGCGTGGCAGCCTCTGCTGATCCCCGGCCGCCTCCAGGTCGAGGAGTACTCGCGGGCCCTGCTCCACGCCGGAGTTGGCATCGTCCACGACGGGCCCGAGCAGGCCGAAGCGCTGGTCCGGGTCCGCCAGGAACGCCAGCACCGGGTCACCACCCCGCTGACTGTCGTCATCGGCGAAGCCGCGCTCCGCAATCCGGTCGGTGATCCCAAGGTGATGCGCGCCCAGATCCGACACCTGCTCATCCAGGACCCCGCTGTCACCACCGTGCTCGTCCTGCCGGCGGAGCGCGGTGCGCACGTCGGCCTCGACAGCGCCTTCAGCGTTCTCGACTTCCCGGACGGGGCCCGGGTGGCCACCGTCGAGACGCTGGTCACGACCCTGTACCTGGACGACGAGACCTCCCTGGACGCCTACGCCAAGGCGATGGTCCAGATCACCGACCTCGCGCTCGACCCGAGCGCGACGCGGACGTTCCTCGAACAGCTCGTCCGCGCCGACTGACCTGCCCGACTGCACCTCGAAGGGAACGCCATGCCCAGCAGCACCCCTCGTCCCCTCCCGGACGAGTGGACCACCAGCTCGTACAGCGGCCAGACGGGAGACTGCGTCCGCTGGCGCCAGTCCCGCACCCGGGCCGCCCACGTCGAGGTGGGTGACTCCAAGAACCCGGACGGCCCGACGCTGACGCTGCCCGAAGAGCAGTGGCGGGCCTTCGTGGACTTCGCGAAGGGCTTCGAGGTGTAGCGGCGGGGAAGATCGAGCACCAGGGCGGGGCCGGGTCGCTGACACCCGGCCCCGCCCTTCGGTGCGCCGCTCTGCAGCGCGGCCAGCCAGCCCCGAGGCGTGCTTCGTCCTTGCCTGCGGCCAGCCGCAGCTGGCCGTGGGCGTGGACATCCGTCACCTCTCCTCGCTGTGCACCTGCCCGACCAGTCCACCGTGCCCCGGGCGGGCGAGTCGAGGTCAGATCACCGGACACATCGGCCCCGGCGCCGCAATACTGGTGCGCCGCTCAAAGAGCAGGTGCACCAGAGGGAGGTCCGGTGAACGAGGCGCAATCGGCGACGGGGGTGGGCAACCCGGCGTTCGTCGCGGCCCGGGTCGCGCTGGGGCTGCTCACCCAGCAGGACCTGGTCGACGCCTTCGAGGCCCGCGCCGGGCGGCTCGGCACGCCGGTCGGCATCTCCATCCGCCAGGTGCGGCGCTGGGAGTCCCCGCGCCCGGGCTGGCCGAACCGGGCCGCGCGCACCGTGCTGAAGGACCTGTTCGGCCGCCCGTTAGAAGACCTCGGCTTCGTGCCGCTCGGTCGTCCCCCGGGACGGCGCCCGGGCCTACCCGTACAGGGCCGGCCGGGAGCCGACGACGCCCTTGCCCTCTACGCTCCGCCTTCGCCCGACGTCAGCCTCGCTCTGGCGGGCCCGCGCGAACGGTGGCTGCCGCAGCTGCGGTACGCGCTGGACGAGGCGGCGCGCACCGACGGCGTGCTGGGTCCGCGCGGAACCCTGCCGAAGGCCGTCACCATCCTGGCCACGATCGAGGCCGCGGCCGGCAGCGCACCGCTCGGAGCCCGGCGCGACCTGCTGGCGCTGGGGGCCCGGGCGGCGGAGTTCACCGCCTGGCTGCACCGCGACTCCGGCGCCGGCCCGGCCCCCACCGCCTACTGGCACAACCACGCGATCGAGCTGGCCACCATGGCCGGTGACGGACCGCTGCACGCCTACATCCTGCTGCGCAAGGCCCAGGCCGCCGACGACGACCCGGCCCGCATGCGGGACCTCGCCCACGCCGCCCACGCCGGCCCCTGGTCCCTGCCACCCCGGCCACGTGCGGAAGCCCTCCAGCAGGAAGCCCGGGCCCTGGCCATCACCGGTGTCCGGGGCGACGCCATCGAACGCCTCCTCGACCAGGCCCGGGAAGCCGTAGAAGCAGCCCCGCCGCCCACCGGCCCGGCCAGCTGCACCGGCCCCCTGGGCGAGGGCTACACCCTGGAGCGGCTGATGGTCCAGAGCGCCCTGTGCTACCGCGAGGCCGGACGGCCCGACCGCTCCGTCGAGCTGTTCCGCCGTCACCTGGCCACCGGCCAGTTCGCGCCGCGGGACCGGAGCTTCTTCACCGCCGCCATGTCCGGCGCCCTGGCCGCCGCCGGCGAGCCGGACGAAGCCGCCCACGCCGGCCTGGCCGCGCTGTCGATCGCCGCCAACGCGGGCTTCGGCCAGGCCCTCGCCGAACTGCGCCGCACCGCGGCCGCGCTGCTCCCCCACGCCGGGCGCCCGGCCGTCCTCCTGCTCCGCCACGCACTCCGGGATGCCGGCGCCCCGGCGGGCCGGGCCGGGGCGTAGCCGGGCGGGCGGCTCAGCCCACCGGCGCCGCCGGCAACAGGCCGGCTTCGCTGATCCGCAGCCCGCGGGTGTCGACCACGTACTCGTCCTCCTCGCGGCCGCTGTTGTACGCCAGCAGAGCGCTGGGCGGGGCGACGGTGCGGTAGAGCTTCCCTGCCGGCCGGACGGCGGCCGTACCGGCGGCGTACCCCTGCGCCACCGCCAGGCTCGCGGTCCACGACCAGTCCCGTCGACGCTCCGGGACGCTGCCGCGCCACAGCTCCACCGGAGCGGACGGCAGCTGTGCCGGGACGCCGTCCGCGGTGTAGCCGGCCGCGCGGAACATCTCCCGCCACCTCGCCCTCGGCAGGTTCCGGTCCGGGTACTCGGCCCCGCTCCACGCCCGGCCGATGTAGCGGGCGAGGTCCTCATCGGTGATGACCAGCCCGTACCAGGAGTCGTGGAGCAGCGCTGGCCCGTTGAGTCGCCCCGCCCGGGTGACCAGGCGCTGCAGGTGCTCGGCGCTCAGGGGGCTCCTGACCTGTGCGGCGGCGCGGACTTCGGCGAATGCCTCCGCTTCAAGGTCCCGAGGGACGACGTCCGGGTCGGTGCTTACGGCGCGGTGAGGAAGTCGGTGACCTTCGTGATCACCTCGGCCTGCCAGATCTGGGTCTGCGGGTCGAGGTACTGGGGGTCGTCGTGCACGGCGAAGCCGTGCTGCGCGCCGTCCAGCTCGACCAGTTCGGCGCCTTCGCCGAACTGGGACACGTAGTGTCGGGAGGACTCCACCGGAACGAAGGTGTCCCTGGTGCCGTGCACCAGCAGGGCGGGGGCGATGATGCGCGGGAGGATCGCCGAGGGGTCGAGGTAGTGCACCTCGTTGAGGAGCGCCCGGCCGAGTTCGAACGGGCTGCGCTCGGTGTAGCCCTGCTCGTCCAGGTCCCGGGCGGCGGTCTCGTTCAGGTAGTCGCCATCGTTGTACGGCCTGCTGACGATGTAGCGGTCCCGGTAGTCCAGGCGCGGGTTCAGCAGGACCAGCCTGTTCACTGTCTCGACGTGGTTGGCGGCGACCAGTGCTGCGGCTCCGCCGGAGAAGGACGCCGCGATCAGGTGGACCGGCCGGTCGAGTGTCCCGGCCTGGGCGCGCAGGTGGTCGGCGGCGGCGCGGATGTCGTTGGCGACGCCGGCCATGGTGATGTCCTGCTCGCGGCCGGCGCTCTGGCCGTGGGCGCGCAGGTCGAAGCGCAGGTTCTCGATCCGTGAGGCGGCCAGCGCGGTGGCCAGCCGGGTGAAGAACCCTCCCTCCTCCCGGGTGACGCCGGCCCCGTGGACCAGGACGGCCAGAGCCTGGGGGCGCTCAGCGGCGGCGATGGTGCCGTGCAGCCGCGTGCCGTCGAGGGACCTGAACTGCGTATCGCGATCAGCCATTCACCGATGGTAGCCATCACCGGGTGCCCGAGTGTCAGCCTCACGAAAGGTGCGACGCCCCCGGGGGGCGGCCGAAGCCACCGTGAGACGGTCAGGCGGCGGCTGCCGACCCTGGTTGTCTAGGTGGCAGCGGGCGGTCAGGCGTCAGGGTCGACTTCGGGGTGCGTGAACCGCACGGGCTTGCCCAGCGACCGGGCGTAGGCGATTTCGGCTCGGGTGCTGTCTCCGATGTAGTCGCCGACTACGAGCACCTCATCAGCGAGCCGGATCTTCGCCCGGTGCAGATCGTCGAGTTGAACCTTCAGCGCCTCGGCCTCGACAGGATCGGACCAAAGTGCGTGTGGCGACTTCATGTCACAGCCCGGTTTGACGACAATCTTTCCGGCTTTGGTCTCCAGAAGATCAGCCTCGGTCATCTCGGTCATGAAGCGGGTGGATCCGCAGATCACGACAATACGGGGGAGGCTCAACAGCTTCTTCGCGTCGGCGAGCCTCTCCTCGGGGGTGAGCAGTTGCGGGTATGACACTGGTTCCTCCTGGTGGCGTGGTCCAAGGGGTGCCTGCGGAGACGAGAACGAGGGCCCGATCTGGCAGACCGGTGCCACCGGACAAACCGTCCTACGATCACTGACCCCTTGGAATAGATCATCTAGCGACCATCTATGGCGAGCGGAACAATGAATCGGCGCAGCGCGTGGCCGGCGCCCATGGTGGCGGCGAAGCTCACCAGCGGGGAGAGGCCGAGGACGACGGTGTGCGCGGTGCCGGACAGGCTGAGGTTCGCGAGGGCCATCAGCCCGAAGAGCAGGGCGACGCCGCCCACGAGCATGACAGCCAGCCGCGCGCCGACGGGGAACCAGGCCGGGCCCGGCACGCGCAGGGCCTGCTCGACGTGAGCGCGGTGGCCGGCGATGTCGCCGGTGACGACTCCGCACTGGCACACCATCTGCGTGCGCTGCTGCCCGGCGATGACCGAGGCGGCGAAGTCGACTTCGTGCCGGATGGCGTGGCGGCCATCGTCCATCTTGCGCCGGTCCACCCTGGCCCCCTTCGGTCTCTTCCAGCACTGCCGGGCCAACTGTACTGGCGGCTTCGGGGCCGCAGGCCGTGCGCGCACGGGCCGTTGTGTCCGTGGTACCAACTACTGTCTCTTCATGGGTATTTGATGCCTAATCGGCCAAATGTTCCCAATGCGGTTTATGTTCCACATCACTTTGGAGGACGAGCGAGAATGACCGCACCCGCCCAGACCGCCCCCGCACCCGAGCGCGCCGACCACGGCCCCTACCAGGCCGCCGATGCGGCTGGCATCGACCGCTACCTCTGGGACCTCGGCCGCTCGGCCGGGCTGATCCCCGCGTCCGACACCGACAAGGGTCGCTGGTCGAGCACCCTCGTCCACCAGCTGCGCACCGAACTGCCCGACCTGCTCCCCCGGCTCGACGCCCTGCGACCGCTCGGCGCCCGCAGGATCGCCGAGACGCTGCGCCGGACCACCGGCCTGGAGGAGATCACCCCCGACGACGTGCCGGTCCTGGCCGACCTCGGCCTGCTGCGCCGCCTCGGCAACTACGAGGGGCACCCGACGTATGGGGCGCTGGAGGCCGAGCAGTGGTCGGACACCGGCGCCCTGGCCGCCGTCGTCGGCGAACGCACCGCCTGGATCGAGGCCTCGCTGTCCACCACCCGCGCGACGGAAACCGTCCCCTGGGCGGAGACGGAGTCCGAGTTCCGCTGGGCCGCCGAGCAGCGCGGCCTGGCCGCCGGGCGGCTGGGACGGTGGGCGAAGACGGATGTCGATGTCCTCGCTGCCGACACCGAGGTCGCCGAGCAGGTCGAAGGACGGCGTCTGATCCCTGGCGAACGGGCGGCGGACTACCTGGACATCAGCTACAAGCGGGACTGGCCGTACGTCCTTGCCGCGGGCTGGATCGCCGCGGCCGGCTCCCACGTCAAGCAGGTCGGGTCGGTGCGCACCGTGGAGGTCAAGCTGTACCAGACCTCGGACGTCCTGGCGCTGCGCCAGCGGGACGGGGTGGACTGGGAAGCGGTTCGGTCCGTCCCGCGGGGCCGTACGTCAGCACTGCGGGCGGTCGCCGCCAAGCTTCCCTCCCGGGCCGAACTCGCACGCCGCCTGGCCACCACCCTGGCCGACCGCCACGGCACGCCGGTCCACCTGTTGCACGACAACGTGCAGGACGCCTGGAGCATCAACTGGACGGTGCAGGACGGGCAGAAGCTGACCCGGGCGCTGCTCCTGGAGGCCGCCGGAGGCAGGGAAGACCTGGACGCGCTCGCCCGCGAGCTGCGGTTGAAGGACGCCCGGCTGCGGACCCTGCTGACCGCCCGGCAGGTCTCGGCCACGGGCGCTGGTCTGGTCATCGACACCGAGACCACGGACTTGTACGGGCGGGTGTGCGAGATCGCAGTGATCGACGCCGCATCCGGGAAGGTCCGCCTGAACACCCTAGTCAACCCGCAGACGCCGATCCGCGCGACGCACATCCACGGCATCACGGACGCCGATGTCGCCGACGCCCCGACCTGGGAGGAGATCCTGCCGAAGCTGTTCAGGATCACCCGGGGCCGCCGCCTGCTGGCTTACAACAGCGGCTACGACCGGTCGGTGATCGCCGACCACACCCGGGCGATCGGCCGACGGCCCGGACGGCTCGACACGGCCGAGACGTGGTGGTGCCTGATGAACGCCCGGTCGGTGTGGGAGGTCCACCGGGACTACAAGCTCTACGGCGGCCACCGTGCTCTCGGCGACGCCCAGGCGGCCCGCGACGTCCTCCACTCGATTGCCCAGAGCAAGAGCCTGGTGACCATCACCCCGACGGACGGCCCGGCGGGCGACAGCCCAGCGGGCGGCCTCCCCAGTCCGGGTGCAGGCGGGCGGTAGGGTGGGCGCGCTCTGAGAATGCAGCCAGTGAGGCCTCCCGGATCCCGGGAGGCCTCACTGTTTCAGCGTTGCCGGCCGTCGCCGGTGGCTGAGCGTCGCTCCGCTCTGCTCCGGCTCAGTACGTCAAAGCGCCTTAGGTGTCGTCACCCCGGCGGGCACGCCGCCGCGGAGGACCTGGTCGATCTCGGTCGCAAGCGCCGTGGGCCCGGCGGGCAACTTCACCGAACGGTGGTTCTCCGACAGCGGCGTCTTCAGGTCCCACCAGCACCACGGGTATTCGTTGCCGGCAGCCACTCCGTAGGAGAGCTTCGCGACCCCCAGGGAGAGCACCCAGAACCGGTCGCCGGCTTGCCGCTCCTCATCCCATCCGGTGGCCTGGTCGGTGAGCAGGATTTCCACCCCGGTCGGTAGCTCTTCGCCGGTCTCCCAACCCAGAGCTCTCAGCCTGGCGACGATGATGGCGACGGCACGTCGATTGGCGGCGTCGAAGGGCCTGCCCTTGCGGATCGAGGGGTGCCAGGTCGCCCACGGGCCTCCCTTCGCCCTGATCAGACTCTGCCGCCAGTACGGCAGCCCCTGGAACCGGCGACGCACCATCTTCATCGCCTCGTCGGTCAGGTGCATACTGCGCTGCTGGGGCAAGTACGTCCCCTTGATCATCGGGGTGCCGCGCTCGTCCCGAAGCTCGAACCACCACTCCGTCTCACCGGCCCTGACCTTGTGCCAGCCGTCCGGCCACGTGGCGATGACGTAGTCGTGCCCGGCGCGACCGATCTCAACACCGAGCAGCCGGTAGGTCTCCCAGCTCTCCAAACGGTGCTTGTGGAGCGGCAGGGTCGTGCCGTACGTGTCGGCGAGGAAGTCGCGGAACTCCTGCTCGGCGAGCGGCCCTGGGTACTCCGGCCTCGCGTACGGGTCCGTGTCCTGTGCCATCGTGGCTGCCTCCTCGGCCTGCGGGTCTGCGGTGCGTACTTGATCTGAGCGGTGGCCACACCGGGACGCCCGCAGGATATGCGTGCTCGCAGGGCGCTGCCGTCAGCAGCCGCAACCGCAGTTCGCGCAGCACCTGCAGGCCTGGCAGCGCTCGCGCTCCAGGTCGCCGCACGGCTGGAATCGGTCTCCGCCGTCCGATGCCGGGTCCGGGCAATAGCACTCGCAGCAGCTCCCGCACACGTCGTGCGTGCGGTCCTCCCGCTGGCCGTCGACGACGGTGGATGAGCGCTCACCGCAGTCCCGGCAGCGGCGCAGGCGCAGCTCGGGGGCCGGCGGCCGGGCCGCGACGGCGGTGGCCCAGGCGGCGAGCGTGGCGAAGTCGGTGTCGGTGAGCCCGATGCGGTGGTCGACCTCGTGCAGCAGGAGGGGCGCGGCGTGGGCGGCGGGTAGGGTCCGCTTGATCCAGTCCGTGAATCCGCCGGCGAGCCAGGCGAGAGGCCGGTCGGCGCCGACGCGGTGGAGACTGGCGGCGGCCAGGACGTCCTCGCCGCGCCAGTCGAGATCGACCGCCGGGTTCTCCAGGCTCTTGCCCGGGTCGTCCAGGCGGACGAAGAAGACCTGCTCGCGCAGGGGGATCAGCGCCGGGAGTCGGGTCAGACCCAGGGCGGGCAGCAGCGCCTCGATCTCCTCGGGCTGCCACGGGCCGGCGATGACGAGGTCGACCGGCAGAGCCTCCAGGCGGGCGCCGATCTCCGGGTTGAGGCGGATGTAATGGCGGGTCGGCCGCGGCTGCACGAACGCGGCCCAGGCCCGCCAGGCCTGCGGAGTGACCTCATGGCTGGTGTAGCCGGTGAGGTCCGCGCGGATGTCGTACGGCGACAGGACTCCGTCGATGTCGAAGACCACCAGCGGGCGCGGGACGGCCTGGGTTGCCGGTGCGGTGGGCGACGTCGAAGGTGCGGTGTTCACGGTAGTCTCCGGGTTCGGGACGGCGGGAGGTCAGGGCTGCTCGGGCCGGCGGATGCCCCAGGCGGTGGCCAGGTCGAGCAGCAGGGTGTCGGGCAGGCCGGTGTCCTCGAACGCTCCGATCAGGCTGACCGGTTCGGCGTGCAGGCGTTCCAGTACCGGCAGGAGCTCGGGCTGGCGGACGAGCTGGAACCGGCCCTCGGGCCGGTCGTGGGCGCTGCCGGGCCCGTAGTCCGCCAGCAGCTTCTCGATCCGGTCGCGGTGGGCGGCGGTGAAGTCGCGCAGGTGGGTGCTGTAGGTGCCGGCGTCGTCGGCGATGGAGTGGGCCAGGTTGGTCAGGACGGTGGAGGTCAGCTCGGTGTCGAAGGGCTTCGCTCCGGCGAGCTCGGCGTACAGGGGCAGGGCGGCGTGCAGCAGTTCGCCGGCGGTGACGGCCTCGCGGTTCCAGGTGTACGGGGTCGCGTCGGCCAGCTGGGTGCCCCGGCCGCTGCTCCACTCGTAGATCAGGCCGCGGAGCTCGTCGATGCGCTGGGAGAGCGTGGCGTACAGCTTGGCGTTGGCGTCGTTCCAGCCGCTCACATAGTCCTCGCTGGGCTCGGGGCCCATGCCGAACTGGAGGTCGTTGAGGTGGTGGACGATGTCGAAGATGTCGGCTTCGAAGGCGGCCACGAGGGCCTGCGCGTCTCGGTCGCCCTGGGCCCGGAAGACCAGCCAGAACAGCAGCGCGGTGCGGCTGTACAGGCCTTCGCCCCAGACGGCCGGCCAGGCCACGGTCAAGATGGTGGGTTCGGCGGTGTCGGTCATGGCGGCCTCCGAGCGGTGGTGGTCAGGTCTGTCCGGTCCGACGCCAGAGCAGGTAGCCGGCGTAGAGCTCGGCGGCCCGGCGGTCGGCCGGGTGAAGGGCACTGAGCGCTGCGCCGTCCTGCGTGTCGAGAAGGTGGTCCGCCGTGGTGCCCAGCAGGTTGGCGAGCCGCTTGAGCTCGATGGCCTCGACGCCTCTGCGGCCCTGTTCGATGTCGCTGACGGACGGGCGGGGAATGCCCAGGGCATGGGCGACCTGGGCCTGGGACAGGCCGCAGGTGCGGCGGGCCGCACGAATGCGGCCCGCCACTTCCTCGCGTTCGGCGGTCTGGGTGCGGGGGCCGGTCATCCGTCGCTCGCGCAGTCGTGGTTGGCCTCGATGTAGTCGCCGTCCTCGAAGTCCGTCGTCAGGGACCAGCCGCAGCCGCACTCCGCTCGGCCCTCCCAGGCGATGTCTCCGTCCCCCTCGTCGCAGTCGTGATCGGCGTCGACGATGGTGCCGTCGTCGAACACGCTGTCCCCGCCGTCCCTGCAGTCGTGGCATTCCCAGGTCGCATGCCAGGTGATCGCTGGGGCAGCAGCCGTCTCGGCGAGGCCGGACGGTTCGCTGGTAGTCGTCATCGTGGTGTCTCCAGGTGGTCGGTGCGGTCGGTGGCCGACCGGGCCGCGGGGTGTTCGGAGCTCAGCCGGTCGGCTGCCTGTCCTCGCCGGCCGGGGGCGCGGAAGGCAGGGCGAGCGGGATGTGCGGCGCAGGGTCGGCCGGGCCGGTCGGCAGGACGCCGAGGAAGCGCAGGACCAGGAGCTGCTGCGGGTTGAGCTGGTCGCTCTTGGCCGCGCTGACCTGGCGGGACTGCCATCGCCCGGGTCGGAAGTCCATGTCGTCGGCCAGGCCGGTCCGGTTGACCGGTCCGTCCACGGTGCCGCCTGCCGCGAGGTAGGCCGCGAAGCGGCGGCAGGAGCGGTTCCAGTCGGGGTCCTGGCGCCACAAGGGGTCCAGGTCGTCCAGCTGGGCACGCTGCGCGTCGGTCAGCGCGTCGGCGTTCACCCGCTGGCGCCGCATCCACTGCCCGTCGCCGTAGCCGTCGGTGCGGTGGCCGACTGGCATGGCGAGGTGGCCGTGGCGGTGGTGAAAGCGCAGGGCGTAGGCGAAGCCGCGTTCCCAGGCGTTGGCGCGCTTGGACCAGATCATGCCGATCGCTTCGAGTTCGGACACCCAGGCCGGTCCGAGGGATCCAGCGGTCTTCAGGTAGCGCTGCTGGTCGAGCCAGGTGATCAGCTCGCCGAACCGCTCCTTGTCGGTGACGTCCAGGTGGCCGTGCTCGGCGTAGAAGGCCGCCGCGATGCGGTACAGGCGTTCCCATTCCTGGGCCCGGGGGGAGAAGGCGCGCAGTTTCAGGGCACGGAGGATCTCCGACTGGTGGTCAGAGGCGTTGATCACCAGCCATTCCGGCAGCTCCTCCTCCCACTCCTCGTCCAGCTGCTCCCCGGGGGCCTCGTCCGCGTCGGCGGCCGGCGGCGCCGGCGTTTCGCTGTCCGTGGTGGTGGCGCGCAGTGCGGTCTTGCCCGGTCGGTGGGTGCGCAGGTCGGTGATGCGTCCGACCACCCGGGAGTCGACCGAGGACAGGGCCCGCAGGACCTGCAGGATCGTCCGGAAGACGGAGGCGTTGATGGCTTCCTCGGCCTCGGCCTGCACGGCCTGGCCCGCGTCGCTGACGACGCCCGGGTCGGCCGTGGGGAGGTCGTCGGCCTCGCTGCCGTCGGTCTCGGCATCCGGGGTGGGCAGGTACACCGGGATGATGACGTAGGCCATCTTGCCCTGGTTCGGCCGCTGGCGGATGGCCCGGCCGAAGGCCTGGACGATGTCGATCTCGCTCGACTTGGGGTCCGCGAAGACGATGGCGTCCACGGCCTCGATGTCGATGCCCTCGCCCAGCAGGCGTGCGTTGCACAGGATGCCGCACTCCTCGCCGGTCTCGCCGGTGTGGGCGGCGAAGCGGCGGAACTTCTCCCGGCGCTCCTTCAGCGGGTCGTTGCCGGCGATGGCCGCGGTCCAGATGCGTTCGGGCCGGGCGTAGTCCGCCAGCGGGTCGCCGGCCTTCAGCCGCTCCTGGTCGACCAGGAGGTCGGCGGTCTCCAGCAAGGTGCCCGAGAACTTGCGGGCGGCGCTGATGCGGGAGTGGAAGGTGATGACGCGCCGGAGCCCGAGGTCGGCGACGGCGCGCAGAACTGCGACCTGGAGGGCGAGCCTCTGGAGGTCCTCGTTGGTGCGCTGGGAGCGCAGGTCGGCGACGGCGGGCAGCATGAGCAGGTCGCGCAGGTCCTCGTCGGTGACGACGGGCACCAAAACCTTGTAGTCGGCGACCCAGCCCTCGGCCTGGGCCTGGGTGTAGGAGTAGCGGGCGACGACCCGGCCGAAGATCTGCTCGTCGTCCATCGAGAACAGCTTCGGGGCTTTCCCGATCACGAGATCGGTCAGGTCGTCGCCGCCGGAGCGTTGGCCGGCGATGCGCGGGGTGGCGGTGAAGTAGAGGCGGCGGGCGGCGGGGACCTGGTCGTCGTCGTGAACGGCGGCCCACGGCTTGTCCACGGCGCCGGCGGTGCGGTGGGCCTCGTCGATGACCACCAGGTCCCAGCTGGGCAGGCGGAAGTCCGCGTGGGCCTTCACCAGCCGTGCCAGCGAGGCGTAGGTGGCGTAGACGGTGACCGGTTGGTCGGCGGCGGCGGAGGCGACGATGTCGGCGAGCTCGGCGGCGTCGGTGGTGACCCTGGCTTCGATGTGGCCGCCGGCCTCGGCGCGCTCCAGAGCCTCCTCGCGCGAGCACGCCGCGACCGACAGGCCCCGTCGGCCGTGCCGGGTGCTCCAGGCGTTGGCCGTCTGCTCCAGCAGCTCGATGGTCGGGACGAGGACCAGGACGCGGCCGCGCAGGGCGAGCCGGCGGGCGCACTCTGCGGAGACGGCGGTCTTGCCGGAGCCGCAGGTCATCTCGACCGTGGCCCGGCCGCCGTCCTTGACCTCCCTTACCGCGTCCGTGGTGATGGCCTTCTGGTAGTCCCGCAACTCGGTGATGACAACCCGAGGCGGTGCCTTGGGGCGGCGAGGGGGTGGTGGTGCGTCGGCGATCGCGCGCGCCCACTGGTCGGAGTGCGGCGTGCTGGTGGCGGACTGGTCCACGTCAGGTGCTCCTGCGTTGTTCATCGCTCCGTCTGGGTCAGGGTCGGTCGCGGTGCCAGCCGAATCGGGATCGTGGGTCACCGTCGGCCGCCCTTGCGCTTGTTCGGGCGCGGCACCCATCCCCTGACCTGGAGCCACAGGATTTCAGCGCCCGGCCGGGCCCGGCCGGTCTCCACCAGCCAGGCCAACACCGCCGCGGTGACGTCACCCCGCTGGTCGGCCACTCGCCGGGACCACTCGCGGGCGTCGAACCCGCCGGTGACGGTGGAGCCGTAGCTGCGCTCCTCGGTGCCGTCGGCTCGCGGGACGACACCGCGGCGCAGGCCCGGGGAGTCCTTCCGCGATCCGGCGGCGTGGATGAACTGGTCGGACTTCATGCGGACGGTGACAGCGACCCGGCCGTTGACCTTGGCGGTCTCGTGGATGACCTCTGCCAGGTGTGAGGCCCCGGACAGGATGGCCTGGCGCCCGGCGGTCCCGGTGCTCGACTTCCCGAGCTCGCCGACGATGTTCTTTCCGCGCACCCGGGCCTTCTGGCCGCTGCGGGTACGCCGGTCCGTGATGTTCTGCTGGGCGATCGCGGCCAGGGCGTCAAGGTCGCGCTCACCGCCGCGCACGGCGCGCAGCACCTGCTGCAGGGCGCCGATGTAGGCCTTCCCCTTTCCTCCACCCTTGGTGAAGATCTGGGAGATGGTAGAGGCGTCGCGGCCGATCATCCCGGCTACCTGGGAGCGGTTGTAGCCGAGGTCGATCAGGTCCTTGGCGAGGCGGCCGGCCTCGTTCAGCGGGGGCGGGGTGGCGGGCATCGGCTCTTCCTCAGCGGTGGCAGTACGGGCGGCGGTTGGACGTCGGGGTGCCGGACGACCGGGGGGTGCCCGGGCCCGGGCCGGCCGCGAGTGCGAGCGGCCCGGGCCCGGCGGCGAATGCTGTCAGGCGACCTGCTGGGCCAGGTGGGCCCGGCCTCGGTCACGCAGGGCCAGCAGGTCCACGACCGTGGTCGGCTTGGCAACCGGCCCGGGCAGAACGCCCTTGAGCAGGTAGTCGCCAGGCACACCGCGCGAGGGCCAGCCCGGGTCTTGGGTGAGGTAGATCGCGTCGGTCCGGAAGGCGACCACCGTGCCCGGCGGCACGTGAAGTGCCCCAACCGTGGCAAGGACCTCGCCCTCCTCCTTCATCACCATTTCCAGCAGAGCGGCACGCCCCCCTCCCCAGACCGCAGCGGACCAGTCCGGGTGAGGGTCGCTCGCCGTGTGGCTGAGGTGCTGCCAGGTGATGCCGTTCGCGTCCTGGTGCAGGATCTCCACCCCGTCCGGAACCTGCTGGCCATGGGCGGTGAATCCGCTGTTCAACGTCGGCCCCTGAGCGAAAGCACCGATCCCGTACAGCAGGACGGAACGAATCCCTCGGGAGGCCAGGTGGTACGCCTGGCGGAGGCCCGGATCGTTGTTGAGCTGCGCCTGTGCCGCCAGGCCCGCCCACGTGGCCTTCAGCTTGTCCGCCCACTCCTTCAGCGGAGATCCCGCCTTCCACACCAACCCGTCGAGGACCTCGACGTGCCACCCGCGGGCGCGCGCGATGACCACCTCCGGGCCGCTGGCCCAGGTCGTGAAGCTGGTGCCGGGCCGCGCGGGGTAGTCCCAAGACCGCTCTCCGGGGACCGGTGCCGGCAGCAGGCCGATGTGCTGCCACCCGGACGGGACAGTGACCTTGAGATTCCAGTGCGAGGGGGCCATCAGCGCGTCGTCCTGCTCCCTTTCGGAGAGCGAGGCGAAGGCCGCCCGGGTAAGCCGGGACGGAGCTCCGACACCGCTCTTCCAGGTGTGCTTGGCGTACGCGAAGATGCGGTCGTACTCGACCAGACCCGGCAGTACTTCCGGCACGCGGGGCGGCAGGATCAGCTCGGTGCGACCCTGGCCAGCTGTCGCGTGGATCAGCTCGCGCAGCTCCCTACTCAGCACCGGGTAGCCGTCCGCCCATACCCCCCTCTTCGGGAGCGTGTGGCGCCACAGGTCCAGCGCGGTGGCCGACGGGAAACCGAGGAGGACCTGCTTCTCCCACCCCTTATTCGCACGGATCGCCTCGTACATGAAGAGGAACGCCTGGCGGACCACGGCCACGTTGGCCCCGCCGGTGTCGAACCACTGCCCCGCCGAGAGGATTTCGACGCTCATGTCCTCGGGCTGGGCGTTGACCCGGACGTAGCGGCCCACCGGGTGACGCTCGTGGACGAAGTGACCCGCCGTCGTGTCCCGCCCGCGGCCGACCGCCGTGGTCCAACGCGGGGAGGGAGTGTTCAGCCACAAGCTCACCGCGCTGGTCAGCGTCGGGAATCGCTCGGCGCCGACGTGCCAGGGCGCACCGTTGGTGACGTAGATCCGCCGGGTGCCCGGCGCGGCGGCCTGCACGGCATCGAGGATCTCACCGGGCGTACGCGCGCCGAGCTCGACCCGGACGATCTGCCCCTTGAGCGTCATCTCGCCGGTGGCGGTGTCCAGGAAGATCATGCTGCGCAGGCTGTGGTTGAACACCGCCCGCTCGGAGACCAGGTCGGGATCGAGGCGGGTGAACGCCGCTCCCTGCGGGCCGGCCGGGATCGTCGGCAGCTCACGGAAGACGAGCCCGGCGTCGGTCGGCACCGCGGGCTCGGGGTCCTCGGCGGTCGGGGGCTCTTCAACCGGCCGGGCCTGCGGCTCGGGGGCCTGGAGCTCGTCGGCGGGTTCGGGGGCGGCGGCCGCCTCGGGGATGCCAGCCTCGCGGTCAGGGGCCGGAGGAACGGCGACTGCCTCCGCCGCAACGGCTGCGGGTGCGGTTTCCACGGCAGCGGACCCGGACGGCTCGGGCTGCGGGGTGACAGCCGGGGACGGCTCGGGCTGCGCCGCGGGGGCGGAGCGCAGTTCGACGGGGGTGGGGTCCAGCAGGGGGGCGATCTCGACGACTTCGCCGACCGACATGCCGGCGGCCTTCGCGATCGCGTCCGCCTTCGCGCCCTCGAACGCGGCGGCGGTCTGCATCACCTTGCGGGCCCGCTGGTCCCGCAGCTTGTCTCGTGCGGCGGATGCGGCGGCCAGGGTCTTCTCGGCGACGCCGAGTTCGGCGCGCAGGTCGCGCAGGTCGGCGAGTCCCTTGTTGTAGTCCTGGCGTCCCATCACTCCCCCTCCTTGTCGATGGTGTTGCTGGTGCCGCGCTCGGCGGTCCGGGTCCGCAGGTCGGCCGGAGCCGAAACGGAGTGCATGGTCACGGAACAAGTCTCCTGTAAAGCCAATTTACATGTCAAGTGGCTTTACACTTACGAATGAATGGGGTCGCCCCCTTTGACCCCGCCAGCATCCGGACGTTGGTCAGGCCACGGCGGCAGGGTCAGCGGCCATCGCCCTGCCCTGCCAGGGCCAGGGTCTCGGCGGCCAGACGGCGCCGATGCTCGGTCGCCTGCTCCAGGTTCGCCCGGAGGCGGTCGGCCTCGGCGGCCGGGTCGACGGTCAGGGGTTCGATCGCGGGATGGCCGGCTGCCAGGATCTGCTGGTACGCGGCCCGCTGGTGCGGGGTCTCCTGCCGGAAGGGCACGCTGACCGCGCCGGACGCCCTGTCCTCCCACATGTCGATGGCGATCCGGGCATCGGCGACGGTCACCACATAGTCGTGGTGCGCGGCCAGCCAGTTCGCCGCGGTCCTCAGTGCTTCCCAGCGGACCTCGACCCGGTGGAGAGACCGGTCCCGCTCCTCGCGGGCGATCCGCTCTTCCTGGAGCCGGGGGCGCAGGTTGTTGTAGTCGCGCAAGGCGTCCATCAGGCCGATCAGGCGGCCTGCCTCCTCGCCACTGCTCTGTTCCGGGTGCTCCTGCAGGTGGCGGTAGACGCTCTTCTGGAAGTGGTTGGCCTCCTGGCCGTCCAGATTGAGTCCGGTGAAGCCTTCCAGAGTCACGGGGCTGACGGGCACGGCGTTCTCCTTGGCGGGGCGGTGGTCGGGGTCGATGCCCTGGGATCGCAGGTCGGCGTAGACCGTGGGCCGACTGACGCGGGCGGCCTCGGCGAGCGCGGAGACGTTGGTCTCTCCCGCATCCCAGGCGGCGGCGATCAGTGCGGCCCGGCGGCCGGGGGCGGACCAGGTCCTCAGCTCGATCAGGGCGATCTCGATTTGCGTGCTCACAGGTACGAGCATGCTGTAAAACTGCTTGACATGGCAAGTCGCTTTACAATTCTGGCCGCATGTCGCTCGTCAGCGGCCGCAAAGCTCGTGACCGCCTCACCTCCCCGGAACCAGGTCGGCCCGATCGCCTGGGGAGGCCGGGGCTGGCGTCCTCGAATATGACGACGCCCGGACGGGCACTGGGCTTACAGTGCAGGTCAACCGGTACGTGGCAGATCGAGGGGGAACGGTGACTCAGAGCATCGGAGCGCGGAGACTCGGCATGCTGGAGAACGAGGAATCCACCATGCTGGCCGCCTCTCTGACGGGGGCGGCTGCACTGCTCGCCGGCGTCGGCTCGTTCTCCTTCGTCCTTGCCTCGCAGCTCTGGCACGACCACCGGGTCGCGGCGACGGCGGTCCAGGCCGCAGCGGCGCTCCTCGCCGCTGGAGTGACCTTTCCCCTCGCGAGGTGGCTGTTGCGCCGGTTCAACGCGCGCTGGTGGCACGTCGCCGTCGCGCTGGCCGGGATGCTCGCCCTAACGGCAGCTGCTCCGAGCGCCTCGGCGTACGTCTTCCCGGAGCCGATGGACCGCTATCACCGCGAGCTCGGGGGCCCGGGCAAGTGCCTGAACCTGAGCCCGTACGCCTCCGACGACGCCTTTCCCCGGGCAGCCCAGGTCACCTATACCCGGCAGGCGCCGGGCCGGATGACCGTCACGCCGCTGGACCGCAGCGTCCCGCCGCTGGTGCTCGACCACGCCCGACGCGGGGGAACCAAGCACCTGACGGCCGCCGACCCCGGCTCGGCCGAGATCCTGCGCTCCTACGGCTGCTGAAACAGGATCGGCCGGAGGCTGCTGCTCTGCCTCCGGCCGACCATGCGGGATCGTACTCGTGCACACCGTCACCGCGCCCCAGATTTCTCCGTTCCAGCGTGCCGGCTGCGCTGTCCGGCATCGGTCTCCTGGTGGGCTGTTCGGCCGGGGTTGGCCATGTCGGCACGCGCAGCGATCTCGTCGCCGGTCATGTGCTGGCGGTCGGCGAGGGCTTCGGCCACGGCGGTGATCTGCGGCCAGTAAGTGTCGAGCAGTTGGTCGGCGGCGGTGTGCAGGACGCCGTAGTCGAGTGCGGCGCTGGCGCCGAAGCCGATGTAGGGATGGGCAGCGGTGATCTCGTCGCGGTCGCCGTCAGCGCAGACTTCGGTGATCAGCGCGGCGAGCGGGGTCCACAGGCTCTGCTCGCGCAGCCACCGGTCGTTGGCGCGCTCGCCGGCGGCGGTTGCGAGGACTTCACCCCAGAGATCGGCCCCCAGGTGGTTGGTAGCGGTCACTCCCCCGTCGCCGATTCGCAGGCTCACCCATGCGACATGGGCCCCGGCGGCCATCCCCAGGATCGCGTGGGCCGCTTCGTGGTGGGCCCGGTAGAGCGCGAATCCGAGCTCGTCCACGCCCAAGGCCGGTTCTGCCGGGCCCTGGTACGGGTCGTCGGGGAGGTTGCGGACCCAGTACGAGTCGTGGCGGCCGGTGGAAATGTCGTACCAGCGCACTGCCGGGTCCGGCAGCCCTGCGGGGTGGATGTGGAGCTGGCTCACGGCGTGCGCCTCTCAGTCGGTAGATTGTCGAGGTTCGAGTCAGTGCAGACAGGTCGGGCTCGCCGTGAGCCGCTTCTTCCCTTCTTACGGGAGCGTGATCACCAGGGCGGCCAGGAGCAGCACCGTCTGGTGCAGGGCCTGGTCGGCCAGGTACAGGCCGTTCAACCCGGCTGCTTGCAGCTTCGCGAACCCTGGGGACCCGGTGTGCTCCAGAACCCAGCGGACTGGCCACCGGCGGTCGAAGAAGGCGTGGGTCACGGCCGAGAGGGCGAGAGCTGCGGCCAGCCGGGGCCACGGCAGCTGAAGTGGGAGTGCGACCCGGACCAGGGCCAGCACGAGTCCGAGAACCAGGTGGTACTGGGTGACGTGGGCCAGGCACGCGCCCCAGCCGCGCCGCGGGCTGACCCCCTTGGCGACTTCGTCGGCCGTCGGTGCGCCCTTGTTGCTGGCCTGGTGGTCGGTCTGCCCGAAGACGTGGTCGGCGAGTGTGTGGCCGACGGCGAGAGTTGCCCATACCGTGGCGAAGGTCGCGAGGGTCACGGCCTGGGCGATCTGGTCGGCGCTCGTCACCGGGGCACCTCCGCCGAGGCGAGGGAGCGGGCGGGTGCGGTGGGCGTCGCCACGGTGGAGAGGCCGGCGAGGTGCCGGTGTCCTCGATGGGCGTCCGGGTGGCTGACGCAGTCCGGCTGGGTGACAGCACGTTCGGTGTGGTGCAGCATGGCGGTACTCCTGTCCGTTGATCAGGTCTGATCGGGTCGTGGAGTCCGGGGCGGCCGCCGTCCGGCCAAGGAATCGCGGCCGCCCCGGGAATCAGCGCCGCGAGAGGGTGGTGTCCTTCACGGCCATCTCCGCCTTGTGGGCCTCGCCCCACTGCGCCGCCTGGACGGTGTCGACCGTGCGGTCCTCGGAGGTCCAGCCGCAGTTGCAGGTGGTGCCGACCCGGCCGTCCTTGGCGGCGATCTCGACGACCTGGGTGACGTGGGCCGGCAGGGGCACGTGGAAGGCCGGGTTGGCGGCGTCCTCCTCGGTGTGGTCGCCGCCCTGGGTCCCGCCCATGAGAGCCCACCGCTCCCAGCCGTTGGGGAACGCGTTGACGATCTTCTCCCGCCGCTTCTGGGCGGTCTTGGTCGGCACGCCCATCGCGACGGCCAGGTCGGTGACGGTGCCCTCCATCCCGGCGTGGGTGCGGACCGCGGCGTCCGTGATGCCCTTGATGCGCGGCTCCAGCCGGTGCACCAGGTGGACGAAGACCCAGTACCAGTCGTCCGGCCCGGCGGGGCGGGGGCCCCCTTCGGCGCGCGGGTTGATGCCGGTGCGGAGCATGACCAGGGCCCACAGGGCAGTGTCCAGCCAGTCCGCGAACCGCTCGGCCTCGAAGCCGACGGTGGCGGCCTCCTCCGGGTGGAGATCGATGGTGTAGGCCCAGCCGTCGCTGTTGTCCGGCTGCGACTCGGTCGGCTGAGTGGCCCAGATCTCCCACTCGGTGACCGGGTTCTTGAGGACCTTGTCCTGGCGGGCCTGGGCGGTGGAGCGGGCGGTGTCCATGCCGAGCGCGAGGTGGCCGACGCTGCCGCCGGAGGCGTGGTGGGCCCGGATCGCCGCAGCGGTGATGCCGGCGAGCAGGGTGGTGCGGACGGTCTCCAGGGTGCTGATCAGCCCGGGCCAGTCGTCGGTGCTGACGGGCTGGGCCTGGCCCTCGCCCTCTTCGAGCCGGTGGTCCTTGCCGGTGCGCAGGACGCTCAGGCCCCATAGGGCGGAGTGGAGGAAGCTGGCGAGGTCGTCCGCGTCGGCGGGGCCGACGGCGAGGGCTTCCTTGTAGGGGAGGCTGAGAGTGATGTCGAGGCCGCCTCGCTGGGCGTCAGTTCCGCTGGCAGTGTGCAGGGGCATGGGGTTCCCTCCCGAAGTGGAGAACTTCTCGTACGTCTAACTGTACGAGAAGTTCTCCATATTTGGAAGGGCCTCCGACGTGCAACTACGTCGCCGAGCCCTCGAACTGACGGTGCGTCCACAACTCGGAGTCGCAACCGCATCCGCACTGGCAGGGTTCCTCCGGTCCTCCTGGGTCGCTCCAGGGCAGCAGCAGGCCGTCGGCGGCGGAGCGGGGCAGCACGTGGATGTGCAGGTGGAAGACGGTCTGGGTGGCCGGGGCTCCGGCGCTGCTGATCGCGTTGCACGGAGGGACCGCGAGTTCGGCGGCCCGCCGCATCACTGCGGCGCTGGTGGCGGGGTCCGACGTGAAGTCCGTGACGTGCTTGACGGGGATTTCCAGGAGGTGTCCCGGCGTGACCGGGCTGAGGGGGCGCAGGGCTAGGGCGTCCGGCCACCGCTGGACGACTCGGGCCGGGGCCCGGCCGGCCGCGATGAGGCAGAAGACGCACTCCTCCGGCTGGGTGCCGACCGGCTCGGCGCGGCCGCCGGCCTGCCGGCCCCTCCGGGCCCGCGCGGCCGCGGTCAGGAGCCGCCGGGCACGTCGCCGGTTCAGGGCTGGATGACCGGGCGCCGCACGTCCAGGTGCTCGACGTCGAGGGTGAAGCCGTGCCGGAGCCAGAGCTGGTGGGCGATCTCCTCGGCCATCGCGACCGAGCGGTGGCGGCCGCCGACGCAGCCGACCGCGACCCTGACCATCCGCATCTTGCGGTTGGCCACGTCGTACAGCAGGTTGGCGGTGAAGGTGACTGCCGCGTCGATGCTGCCGGCGGCACCAGGGGTGTCCAGGACGTGCTGGAGCACCTCGTCGTCCAGGCCCGTCAGCTCGCGCATCCTCGGGTCGGTGTGCGGGTTGCGGTAGTGGACGGTGGCGTCCACGCACAGGTCCGCGCGCGGGACGTGCCGGCAGACGGGCCGGGCGCACCGGTCCTCGCGGCTGCCGGCCAGCGGGCGGTGGCCGTAGCCGAACGACTGGACGACTCCGCGGATCACGTGGTCGTGCCCGTAGCGGGCCTCGGTGCCCTCGGGGTTGAGAGCGAGGCGGGCCCGGGAGTCGAGAATGCTCATGATCGTGTACTGCCCTTCGTGTTTTGGGGATCGCCGCGGCCGCCGGGATCCGGCGGTTCGAAGCGGGGATGACTCCATTCCACCGTGCGCCGAACGGCCGGGGAAGGGCACTTGGCGGGTTTCCCGTTTCCTCTTTGCTGGACGATCACCGTCCACTGTCGGACTGGCAGTTGTGACTCGTGCCATGCCCGCCGCCGGTTCCTGGACACCGCCTGAGCGGGCACCCGGGGCCGCACCGCCGGCTGCGGCCGGGCCGAGCGGCGGCATGCGAAAGCCCACCGGCTGCGCGGCGGGGCCGGCGGCCGGTGGGCTTGGTGATTCGACGGTCAGGTGCGGTGCGGTCGCCACAGCGCAATGTCGCGCAGGTAGACCTGCGGCAGGACGTCTTCCCAGGCGCCTTCGTGGTCTAAGGGCTGCGGGGGGGGAGGAGTTCGGCGAGGACAGGCTCTCGGGCTGGCGGACCAGCTCTTTCACGATCGGGTCGGGCGGGTGGGCGTCCGGGCGGCCTTGGCGGCTCGCCCTCCGGGCCGGACGGCCGACGGCGAGCTCGCCAGGGCGGTGTTGGCCGCCGCGAGCTCGGCCTCCAGCTTCCGGCACCGCGCCGCGAGCTTGGCGTAGTCGTCGCAGACCCCGAGGTACTGGCGGCTCTTCTCCCGCAGTTCGGCGTCCTGCTTCGCGATCAGCGCCAAGGCGGCGTCCTTGAAATCCACGCACGTACAAGCCGAGACGTTGTCGGGGTCGTTGGCCCGGCCGGCGCACCCGGGCACGAGGAAGGTGCCGCCGTCGGGGTCCTTGGCGTCGTGGCAGGGGGCGGGAAGCCGGCGTGGTGGGTCTTCGTGGTGCACGCACACTCTCCAGGCGAGACCGGGGCCGGGCGGCCCCGGCGGTCAGAGGGCCGCCGTGGCGCGCAGGGCGGCCAGGTCGTGGATGACGATCGTCTTGCGTTCGGTGGCCACGGTGCCCTGGCCGCGCAGCTGCCGCAGCACCTTGACGACCGCTTCGCGGGAGGCTCCCACCCAGGCGGCGAGGTCTTGCTGCGTCACGGGCAGCCGGACGGTGCCCGTCGCCTCGTCGGGGGCGCCGAGCCGGTCGGCGAGGGCCACCAGTTGCCGGGCGGTCCGCTGCGTCACGGTGAACGCGGCCTGGTCCCGCCGGGCCTGGTTGGACGCCGTGAGCCGGTCCGAGAGGGTGCGCGCCAGCGCCCGGGCCGCCTCCGGGTCGGCAGCTACCAGGGCCCGCAGGTCGCCGGCGGACACCGCCCGGGCGCTGACCTCGGTCAGCGCGAGCACCGAGGCGAACCGCGGGCCGCCAGCGATCGCCTCCTGCTCACCGATGATCTCGGGAGCCTCCCGCAGGGCCAGCACGATCCCGCTGTCCCCGCTGGTGAGCACCACCTTGGCGAACCCGCTGCACACGAGCAGCACGTGGTCCGAGAGGTCGCCCTGCCGGAGGATCACCTCCCCCGGCTGGAATCGCATGTCGTGCCCCTTCTCGTCGAACAGCCGGGCGAGAGGGTCAGTCTGCGGTTCGGCGCTGGTGTCGGGCACGGGTTTGTCCTCCTGGGTGTCGGGTCCTGCCACAACGTAGAGCACTCGGCGGCCGGTGGCCGGCGCCCGGCCTGGTCACCGGCGGGTGTTCAGCGCCCCGTCGAGGCCCACGGGTCGTCGACCGCGAGGATGTCGTCGGCTTCGGCGTAGCCGAGGCAGACGTGGTGCTGGCCGTCGTGGACGCCCTGGCCGGTCCCGGCGCAGACGCAGTCGTCCTCGTGCGCCTCGGCGGGGATGCCGCGGTCGCACTCGTCCGGCTCCTGGTGGACGATGACGCCGTCCTCCCGGAAGTACCGCATCACCGTGCCCAGGGAGCCGCAGCCGCCGGCGCAGTCCCAGGCGTGGGGGCCGTCGAGCAGCCGCTCGCGGTAGGTGGCCCGCAGCCAGGTCCGGGCGGTCTCCTGCGGGACGGCGCCGATGCCGTCCAGGCGGCGCAGCTCGTTGGCGGCCCGCGCGCACTGGGCGGCGCTGTGGATGTCGCCCTGGCTCTGCAGGGCCACGACGTCCAGCGCGACGCCGCGCAGGAGGAGATGGGTGTACTCGTGCTGGCGCAGCCGGTCCCGGTCGACGATTCCGGGGGTACGGCGGTCGGCGGCGACGGCCTGCTGCCAGAGGTGGTACTCGGTCGCCGAGTCGAGCATGAGCGTGCCGACGGCCGGGAGGTCGGGGTAGGCGTGGCGGACGGCGGCGACGGCCAGCGCCTCGGTGACCGGGTCGCTCTCCGGGTGGTAGCGGACGGCGGTGGCCTCCTGGCCGTCGCCCGGCACATCGATGACGATCGGCTTGCGGGCCTTGGCGAGTTCGCGCACCGAGTAGCTGACCTGACGGTCGTCGGTGCTGGGGAGGATCGTGCTGGTCACGAACGGGTTCATGGCGGTCCTGTCAGGGGTTGTGGGTAGGGCGCTGAGCGGTGCGGCCCGGGGCGGGCCGCACCGGGCAGGTCAGTCGCAGTTCGCGCAGACGGCGTCCGCCGCGCTGTTGCCGGTGATCGCGCCGAAGAGGTCCGTGGCGCTGCGCACGGGCAGCCAGGTCGGGCCATCGCAGTAGCGGCAGGGCTGCGCCGACGGGGTCTGGAAGGAGCAGTCGTACGGGTCGCCGTCGTCCATCCACCGCAGGAGCAGCTCCTGCCCGGCGACGGCGAAGGAGCCGGTGGCGAAGCCCTCCTCGTCCTTCTCGTCGTGCCAGGTGAACAGGCGGGCGAGGTCACGGCCGAAGACCCGCTCGACGTGCAGGACGGGGTGCTGCTTCTCCCGGCGGGCGGCGGCGCCGACGAGCGCCAACATCATGGGGAGGTCGCGGGCGTGGTGGACGGCGGCGAAGCCCTCCTCCAGCAGACCGGGGAGCGCCTGGGTGAGCTCGGCGTGCTGCGTGCGGACGACCTGGTCCGGCACACGGCTGCTGGGCGGGCGCGCGGCGTTTCGGATCAGCGCGGTCGGCAGCTCGGTGTCCACGACCAGGGCGATGGCCGGGACGCCGCGGTGTCGGGCGAGGGAGATGCTGCTGAGCCGCACCCACTGCTCGCTGTTGACGGCGTCGATGATCGTCGGCACGTGGTGGCGCAGGCGACTGTCGAGCTGGGCGTTGAGCTGCGCCCACGCCGTGCGGGAGACGGTCTGGTTGCCCGGGTCTCCGGTCAGGATCTCGCGGAGCTTGTCCGCGCTGAGCACGGAGGCGGGCGGGAACAGCGTGGCCAGGGTGGTCTTGCCACTGCCGCTGATGCCGAGCAGGACCAGGAGGCAGTTCTCGGGCAGGCCGAGAGCGGCCAGGACGCGGCGGGTCTCGTCGGTGCTCACCGGAGGCTGTCCGATGCCCGCGGGAACATGGTGCCCTCAAGCGGGACGGCGGCGGCCGCGACGGCGACGGCGCGGCGGACGAGCTCGGGGCCGGCGCCCCGCTGGACGCCGTGGACCAGGCTGGTGTGGAAGTCGTCCAGGGCGTCGGTGAGGCGCAGCGCGAGGTCGGAGACGTGGGTGTAGGCGGCCAGGAGATCGGCCGGCGGCTCGGGCTGCTCGTCGGCCGGGACGTCCTGCGGGTGGTGCCGCATGGCCTGCAGGACGTGCAGGACCTGCTCGCGGTCCAGGGTGCCGCTGGTGGTGGGCAGTTGGCGCAGGACCTGCTCGACGATGTTGAGCTGGGCGTCCTCGGTCCGGGCGGTGAGTTCCTCCAGGACGTCGGTGTCCAGGTGGGCGCTCTCGCCGTAGCCGATCAGCTGATCGCGGGGTTCCACGGGCTCGGTCCTCTCGGTGGCGGCCGGGGCGGCGAACCGCTGCAGCAGCGGCCACAGCCGGTCGTTGCGGCCCCAGTCGGGGTCGGCGACGGTGATCTGCCGGGCGGAGGCGGCCTCGCGCAGGACGGCGGGGCCGACGCCGGGCAGGAGCCGGCGCAGTTCGTCCCGGTCGCGGCGGGCGCCGAAGCTCGCGTCGGGCTCGCTGTCGAGCAGCGAGACCGTCAGGCCTCCCAGCCCGGTCAGCTGGGTGAAGCGCGGGAAACGGTGGGTGGTGACGATCAGTCCGGCGGCTCGGGCTTGGGTACGCAGGCGGCGGCGCAGCTGGCGGCCGGGCACCAGGAGGTCGACGGCGGCGCGGCGCGTGGACCTGCTGCCGTCGCCGTGGAACTTGGTGTCCTGGCCGTACTGGGAGGCCAGGGTGAGCAGGCCGGCCCGGTTGAGGTCGGCCAGCAGGGCGGTCGGGCCGCTCTCCGCGCCGGTGGGGACGTGGTAGGACACGCAGCTCAGCAGGCGGGTGCGGCCGTCCATCCAGTTGGCCACGACGCCGGCGACCTCGGCGAGGGAGCGGGGGGTAGCTGCGCTCGGCCCGTCGGGAGCCGTCGGAGCCGGGCTGGGCGGGGTGGAAGCGGTGGTGGGCATCGTTCGGATTGTCCTCTCGGAGGGGGTTGGGCGGGCCCAGGGCGGCAGCGCCCCGGGCCCGGGTGCGGTGGCTGGACGGGCGTCAGGACCGCTGGAGCCAGGCGTCCTTGGCGTCCTGGTACTTCCCGCGCCACGTGCTGGGGTCGAGACCGGACTCGACGGCGGTCGCGAAGGCGGCGTCGGTGAACTCGCCCAGGTCGAGCTCCTCATGGACCTGCGCCGCGATGAGGTAGGCCTGGCGGGGGTCGATCCGCTCCAGCTCGGCGAGGAGCCGGCTGGCCAGCCATGCGGAACCGGCGGAGCGGATGTGTGCGGTCGCTGCCCACCCGTCCTGCGCCTGATGGGCGTCGGTCACGGCTTCCTCCGCCGTCACCACGCGCTTCAGCATCTCCGCGCGCAGTACCGCGAAGTCGTCGTTCTTGTCCCGCAGGGGCAGGGTCGGCGCGGTGTCGGCCGTGCCCGTGGGGTCGGTGCCCGGCACCCGGATGCCGGGGGCGGTCCGCTTCATCGGCATCTGCACGCCGACAAAGCGCTCGCCCCGGACGACCACCGGCCTGGTGGGCTCGGTGAAGTCCATCCACAGGGCATCGCCGGAGGTGCTCCAGCGACGCAGGGCGTCGGTGTCCAAAGCGGTCGGCTGCCCCGTAGCGGCGGACAGGTAGGGGGTGAGGAACTCTCGCCAGTAGAGCAGGGGGTAGTCGGGGCGGGCCGGGAGGTGCAGGCCACTGGTAGCGGTGTAGGCGTCCAGGCGCTGCCCGTCGGTGGCCAGATGGACGTCTTCGTCGTAGCCGCGCGATGCGGCCCACCGTTGCAGAGTGTCGGCGTCGGCGTCGAGGAGGGCCACACGCCACGAGCCGGAGGTGTGGTGGAGGTCGGCGGTGCCGACGGCGACGGCCGTCCTGTCGGTGGTCACCGCGTGGAGCCGCTGCTCCACGATGTCGAGCAGCGTGGCGGCGCCTTCCTTCCACACCGTGCCGTCGGAGCGGTGGGGGGCGGTCTGCGCGAGGATCCTGGCCAGTTCGGTGGCCGAGAGGGTGGTGTCGGGCGTGGGCAGGGGCTGGGTCATGGTGGTCTCCGTAAGGCGGGTGGGGTGGGCTGCGGGCAGCCCGAAGAGAGGGCGGGTGCGAGGCCTGGCGCGCTGCCCCGGGGATGGCACGGGGTGCGGTGTGGCGGTGGTACCTGCGCGTCGTGGCAGGCACTCCCGTCGGAGGGGGGTTCAGCCGAACAGGGTGAGCTGGTCGGCCGGCGGCTGGGGCTGGATGGCGGGTTCTGGAGCCGGGGCGGCGCCGGCCGGGCTGTCGGGCTGCTCGGGTGCGGCGGGCGGTCGCAAGGTCCGCTCGTGGGCCAGGCGGGTGCGGCCCGCGTCGGTGAGTTCCGGTCCGTCGGGGCCGTCGGTGAGCAGGCCGCCCCAGATCAGGTAGACCACGTTGTTGGGGACGGCGTGGATCGGGTACCGGTCCCGGTCGTAGCGCAGGGTGCCGGACTCGGCCGCCTCCAGCCAGGCGGTGTTCACCGGCTTGTCGGCGGGCCAGTCCTGGAAGATGTCGATCATCGTGTGCCTGTGGCCGGGGCCGGTTGGGCGGGGGCCTTCGGCGGGCAGCGGGTCCTGCCCCGCGACGATGGTGGTCATCAGCCTCTCCGGAAAGGTGTCGGTGGGCGCGGGGCCACCGCGGGTGGAGGTGCGCCGGTGGTGGGGCCCGGGTTGGCGGGCCCCACCACCGGCGGCTGCTCGGTCAGCAGTCGCCGCTGCTCTGCGCTGGGTCGTCGGAGACCCATCGCTTCAACTGCTTGCGGACGGTCTCGCGGGTGTAGCCGAGGGCGTTGGCTGCGGCCACTTGGGGCACACCGCCCTTGATCACGCCGTCAACGGTGGTCCAGAACTTGCGGTCCGCAGCGGCGTACTCCTGGGCCCTCAGTTCGAGGGCGGCGGTCAGGATGTCCTTCGGGTCGTCGTTCGTGCCGCCTTGGGCGGCGGTGTTGTCGGGGGTGGTCATCGGTTCTCCAGATCGGTTGAGGGACCATGATCGTGGGTCCCGTCCGTCCGGATCGGGTCCGGTGCCTCGGGGCGGCCGCCAGGCCGGCCAGCTCAGTGGGTCGCCCCGGGGCTGCTACCGGTGGTTGATGTCGCCGTGGACGGTACCCACGGACAGGCGCAGGTACGGGTTGCCCCGGACGCGCTTGGTGGTGATGTCCCCGTTGACGGTCTTCAGGGTGACGTCCCCCGGCGTGGTCCGGTCCGCAGCCGTGACCTTGATGTCGCCGTTGACGGTGGAGATGGTGAGCGTGGCGCCCGCGTACTCGCGGATCTTGAGGTCGCCGTTGACGGACTTCAGCAGACCGCCCTGGCGCAGGCGGTCGAGGGTGACGTCGCCGGAGGTGGTGCGGATGGTCGCCGTGCCGATGTCCGAGTCGCGGCCTTCCACGTCTCCGTTCACCGTGGTGGCCTCGACCCGGCGGTAGTTGCCGTCGAGTTCGAGGTGGGCGCCGCCGTCGCTGGTGAAGGCGATCTCGCTGCCGGGCGGCAGCTGGACATCGACCTGGATGTGGCCGCTGCGCCCGCCGGACGGGCCGTGCCCGACGAGGACCTGGCCGTCGGCCACGATGGTGCGTTTTCCGGTGCGTGAGCGGCCGATGTGCATGTCCCTGACGGAGCCTGCGATGTGCACGTTGCCGGAGTCGCGCTGGACGAAGGTGGCGCCGTTGACGGTGTCCACCGTGCCGTGGATGACGGAGTTGACGACCGTGTTGCCGCCGCCGAAGTAGACGGCGGACGTCGTGGCGTTCTCCGTGGCCGGGACCGTCACCTGCAGGGTGCGGTTGGCCTGGATGGCGCTGGCGGCGGTCACGGCCTCGGCGGCCTCTCCGTTGTTGTCCTCGGTGCGCACGCTCACCGTGGCCCGGGTGACGGCGGAGTTGCTGGTGACCTTGACCGTGCCGTGCGTGATGCCGATCTGGAAGCGGATCGGGCCGTCGGTCTCAGCGGTGAACGAGTTCGTGGTGGGCATGCGTGCTTCCCTCGGGTTGCGCCCCGGCTGAGCCGGGGTGGGGGTTCCTGCGGGCGGGGGTCGCCGAGGCCCCTCGGCGGAACGGACGGCCAGGTAGTCGGCGCCGTGGTCAGGGAGTCGGGTAGCCGATCTCGGCCGGGTGGACGCCGTCCCGCACCGCGGGGGCGTCGGCGCGCATGAAGCCGGACAGGTGGCACGCCGGTTTCGGTTCACGGACGGGATGCCGCTGCGGAGCGGAGGCGGTCAGCGGCGGCGCGGTTCGCGTCGGCCGCCGCCTGGTGGTCGGCTGGGGGGCGGGCCCGGCCGGGCCCGCCCGGTCTGACGGTCTCCGTGGTGCCCGATCAGGTGACGATCAGGTGGGCGGGGTGGCGGCCCCCCATGTGGGAGAGGCAGGGCTCGCACTCCTCACCGGGGGCGAGGTGGGCGTGCACCCGGCGGCTGTCATACGCGTGCTCCCAGCACTGGCGGCACTCGCCCCGGGGCGGGCTCGCTGCCTTCTCCGGGTTGCTGCCGCCGACGGTGAGTGCCTCGCCCAGGGCGTCGATCCAGCTCATCGAGGTTTCCTTCTGCGATCGGTGTGGGGCCGGCCCCGGTCGGGGCGGCCCCGGTGGTGCGGGTCGGCGGTTCCGGTGGTCCGGTGCCCGACATCTCAAGTATGCCAACTTTGAGTTGGCCATTCAAGACTTGGCCAACTCAAAATTGGCATGTGGCGCTTCGGCGGCCGCGCCGGGCGCGCGAGCTTGAGCGCTGGGTGCCGCGGCAGTCCGCAGAAGCACCGACCGGGATCAGGTAGAGCTACTCCGAGGGGCGCGGGCCGCTTGCGTCCGCCCGCACGGGGAGCGCTGCGCCTTCCCAGTCCGTGGCGTGGACGTACCGCAGCCAAGCCCTGGCCTCCCATTCGTCGCAGCCCGCGAGGCCGTACAGCGCCCGCAGCCGGTTGATCGAGCCGACGCACTCGGCCGCTCCACGCGGGTCGTCCCCGTCCCGCAGGCAGGCGATATCAAGAACGACGGCCTCGCAGAGCAAGTAGCGGCGCTCCAGGGCGCCGAGGCGCCCGGCGCGGACGCCGTCTCGGTCGTCTCCGACCGGTTCGCCGACGGCCTGGCGCCAGGCGTGATAGGCCCGGGCGGTCTCCTTGAGCAGTTGGCCGAGCGAGGGCACGGCACCGTAGGCGGCGAGGACCTCGTCATCGCCGGCGCCGACGGGTCCCGGTGAGCAGGACACCGCCGGCTCGTAGCGGACGGGCCCGTAGAGGCTGTCCACGGTGATCGGCAGCAGAGCCGCGGCCAGGAGCAGGACGCTCTCCAACGCCTGGTCGGGGTGGGTCTGAGGCGTGATCAGCATGGCGAGGGCGGGAAGATCGGGGTCTTGGGGCACGTTCGCTCCTTGAGATGTGGGCGGGAGGGCAGGCACTGGCTCCCTGGGCCTACTCGTCGGCGGCGGCCTGCTGCGGCTTTCCGGAAGGAGAGGGGCGTCCGGGGCTCGGGCGGGAGGCGGGCTTCGCCTTCACAGCTGGGGCCGCGTCCATCGCGCTGCCCGGTTCCGGCGAGCAGCCGGACATGTCCGCGTCGCGCAGCCGCACAGCGGCGAGCTTGGCCAGTTCGATCAGGCTCTTCCCGTCGGCCAGGCGCTGCAGGTAAGCCAGCAGGTCCCCGCCGGTCCGCACCACCACCTCGAAGCCCCCCGCGGCAAGGAGGTACTCCTCCTTCCACGGCGCCTGGGTCCGGATGCCCTCCACAAGCCGGGTGGGTCGGTAGTGCAGGACCGCGCCGAACGGCAGGTCGAGGGTGGCCGATCCGTCGGCGGCGCCGGTCCAGCTCCGTGCCCGCAACGGGCCGTTGGTGCCCAGGATGCTGTTGGACTGCCATCGGGCTTCATACGCGGCAGCGGAGCTGGCCGCGATCTCGACCTGCTGCATCGGCGTCAGTTCCGGCTCCGGAGCCAGCTCCCGGAGGATCGCCCCGACCGGCCGCTGGCTGCGGCGCTCAAGACTGATTCGCAGGGAGCAGGCGGCGTCGTCCAGGACCTCCTGGACGACCGCGGCGACGGCGATGCCGGTGACGACGGATGTCACGGCCAGCTCGTCGGTCGTTCGCCGGCCCCGCAGGGCTCGGTGTGTGGCGAGGCCGGCGGCCGTTGCACCGGCAACGGTGACCAGGGACTGGGTCGCGTCGATGGTGGCGCGCAGGACTCGCAGACTGATAGCGCGGTGGGGAATCACAGCGGGAGCTCCCGGGCTTGCGGGCCGCTCACGTCGGCGGCCGGTCCCCGCAGTGGATCCCGCGACCCTTGGTGGAAACCTTGGTGGAGGCCGTCGGCGCCGGTACCGGTTCGGCAACGGCGCCCACCAAGGTTTCCACCAATGCTTTGACCTGCGGATACGGTGTGCCGCTGGAAACCTTGGTGGCCTGGCGGGTTGACTGCCACCAAGGTTTTGCACCGGTCTGCGCGTCGGTTGGGCCGTGGTCCCGCCCGGGTGGGGACGGGACCACGGCGGTGGGTCAGCGGGTGCCGAACACGCCGCTGTGCGTGATGTCGAACGTCAGGCCGAGGATCGGGTGCGACCAGTGCTCGATGAGGGACTCCAGCAGCTCGTACCGCTGCGGGGCGCTCAGGGCGCGGACGCGTTCGGTGGCCGTGCCGAAGCCCTCCTTGGCCATGAGGCTGACCAACTGGCCGCTGGCATTGCCGTTGACCGCCGCGTCGAACAGCGCCGACGTGCCGGCCGGGGTCGCCAGCGAGCCGCCGTGGCGGCGGGCCGTCGACTCGACCACGGCGGCCAGGTGGACGATGTGGATCGGGCCGTCGTCCGGGTCGTCGGCGACGATGCGCGACAGCTCCGACCGGCCGATGCCGGTCTCGTTGATGTCCAGGACGGCGGCCAGGACCCGGGCCAGCGGCGCGGGATCGACGTCGTAGACGAACGGGTTGCGGCGGTCCGTGGGGCGGCCGCCGAAGTCCGGGCTGTCGACCCACATCAGCTCGGCGAAGACCCCGGGCAGACCGGCCGTCTTCTTCTGGTTGCTCTCGGGCATGGGCGCTTGGGGCATGTCTGCTCCATCTCGTGGTGCTCGGATCGCCCGTGGTGCGGGCGGTGAATCGGCCGGGTGGCCGGTGGCCGCCTCGACGGGGTCGAGGGCGACTACGGACGGCCCGGACGGGCCCTGGCGGAAACCTTGGTGAGGCGATACCGGAGCGGTACCGGCGCTCACCAAGGCTTCCGCCAAGGCTCTGACCTGCGACATCAACGCCTTCGGGAAAACCTTGGAGACCTGAGGCGCACCGCGAGCCGCTGCCGCCAGGCCGCCAGGCGGCCATGCGGTGAGCCGGTCCGCAGGAGGTCGTCCGGGGAGTCGGGCAGGCCCGCGAGGGCGGTGGCCCAGCTGGTGAACTCCTCGGCCTTGTCGTCCAGGTAGACCAGGGCGCCGACCTTGACGTTGGTCACCAGCACCACGCCGGGCTCCAGCCAGTACGCGGTCTCGGCCCCGCGGAGCACGATGACCTTGCGCTGCAGGTGCTCGCCGAGCCAGATGGCGACGTCCTCGTGGAAATCGGAGTGCCGGGCGGTGACCACTGCCAGGCACCATCCGCCGTCCAGGAGCGCGCGCAGCCGTTGGACAGCGCCGGGCAGGGGGCCCCTGCGGAGGCGGCCGCCGTTCCACGGGCCTTCGGGGTGGATCACCCCGTCGAAGTCCACGCAGATCGTTCGTGCGGAGGGGGAGTCGGCGCCGGCGAGGGCGACGGCTCGGTCGAGCAGGGTGTTCACAGGGTGGCTCCGTGGTCTGAGGGTTGACCGGGGCCCGGCCGGTGCCGCCCGGGCCCCGAGGGGGTGCGGGCGTTCAGGACATGTCGAACGGGGTGCGGGGCGACGGCACGGCCGCCCGGCTCCGGGCGGGCCGGCCGGTGACCGGGACCTTCCGCACGACGGTGCGGTGGATGGTGACCTGGGGACGCAGGGAGAAGCTCAGGCCGCGCAGGGCCGGGATGGAGACGGCGGCCAGCGCCGCGGCGGTCAGGGCGGTGGCGACGGTGCGGCCGCTGTCCGGGCTGGCCTGCCACACGGTCGCCAGGGTGGCCGCGGACCAGCTGGTCCAGGCGAGTCGGGGGACGGCCGAGCCGAGGAGGAACGAGAGCAGCGCGGTCAGCACGCCGGTGGCCTTCCACACGATGTAGGTGTCGGCGCCGCTGATCGGGAGGCCGGCGGTGTGCTGGTCGAGGTAGAGGCGCACCGGGCCGGTGATGCTGTCGGTGATGCCGACGATCCGGGCGTTCTCCCCGCTCTGGGCGAGCACGTGGTGCGCGATGGAATAGAGGGCGACGGACCCGTAGAGGACGAACGCGGCGATCAGCACCCCGGCGAGGATGCGCACCCAGCGGGCGGATCCCCGCCAGCCGTGGTCGAGGGCTTCGACCAGGTCCTCGCGGCGGCGGTCGAGGAAGGTCCCGGGCGCGGTGGCCTTCGCCCAGCGGGCCCGGGCGGCGGCCCTGAGGGTGCGCCGCCCGGCGGCCGGGGCGGCCGCCACGGCGTGGGTGGGCTGGGTGGGCTCGGTGGTGGTCGGGGTGTGGTTGTTCATGGTCTGCTCCCGGATCTGGGCTGGTGGGGTGCTCGGCATGCGGGCCCGGCCGTGGCGGCCGGGCCCGTGGTGAGGTCGTGCTGGCGGTGGCGGCCGGGTCAGCGGCTGGCGGCGGCCGGGTCGGCGAGGGCGGGCGCTTCGGTGGCCAGGGCCCACGGGCCGTCGGTGAGCAGGCGGCCGTAGAGGCCCTGGGCCGGGCTGCGGTGGTCGCCGTAGAAGGGGTGCAGCAGCGGCACCCCCCGGTGCCAGCGGTCGAAGTGCCGCCACACGAAACCGAGCGGGTTGTAGGTCTTCCCGTCGTGCAGGTACGCGGCCTGCAGGTCCCACTCGCGGCCGCTGGCGGGGTCGGTCCAGCGGATGGAGCCGATCTCCGTCTCCAGGACCGGCTGCCCGTCGCCGTCGATCCGGCGGTCCATCCACGAGACGGTGCACAAGTAGCCGGGGTGGTCCCAGGTGTTCGGGTGCGGGGCGCCGGGGTTGAAGCTGTCGATGTGGACCGCCAGGTCACGCAGGGGCTCGCGGCCGCGCAGCTCGGCCAGGACCAGCTGCGCCCGGCCGGCCTTGATGGGCAGGACGTAGGGGTCGTCGCCCCTTCCGGTGCCTTCGGTGTTGGCGATCCAGCCGCGGACCGACGCGTAGACGCGGCCGTCCTGGTCCGGGGCAGCTTCGGTGACCTCCCAGTCGGCGAGGACGAGTTCCTCGCCGCCGCTGAAGGTCAGGGTGCCGTGCTCGGCGCCGGCGATGTGGTGGTCGGGGGTGTTCCAGGTCTGCATCGGCTGCTCTCCTCGTGGATGTGGTGCGGTTCGGCGGCGGGCCAGCGCGGGCGGGCGCGTCGGCCCGCCGCGACGGTTGTGCCGGCCGGTGGCCCGGTTGGGATCGGTCAGGGGGTGAGGGGCGCCGAGCCCGGCGCGAGGGGCGACCCGTCGGCGGCGGCGTCTGCCTGGGCGGCCAGTTCGTCGAACCGGTCCGGTGCGCAGGCGCTGCACACGTCTTCCATCACCAGCCCCGGGACCCACCAGCAGCCGCCCTTGCACGGGTCGTCCTCGGTGCAGCCGCAGCGCACGCACCGGGCTTCGGCCGGGTCGGCGAAGGCCTCGAAGAGGGCGTTGATCACGGCGCGGCCGGGGCCGGAGTCGGGGTCGGCGAGGGTGACCTGCCAGGCCCGCTCGGCGGCGGCGACGGCTTCCTTGCCCGCGCCCTTCCACACCAGGCGGGCGGTCTGGGGCGGCATCCAGGCGCCGAACTGGGTGAACGGCTGACCGTTGACGACGGTGACGACGACGCCTTCGGGCCGCAGGTGTTCGGCGGTGTCGGGCTGGTGCTCGACGTACAGCAGGCCGTGACTCTCGGCCACCAGGCGCAGGGTGTGGAGGACCTGCGGGTCGGCGACGAACCCGGAGACCGCCGCACGCTGCGCCCACCAGTCCTGGTCCTGGTCGGGACCGTGTTCGCCGGGCTGGCTGGCGTCGGTGACGTATCCGGACCGGTTGGCCAGGGCGAGGGCCCGCACGAGGCCGGGGGTGTCGGTGGTCTCGGGGTCCGGGCCGTAGCCGGGGACGTAGCCGGGCCGGGAGGCGCGGGTGCCCTCCAGCCACTGGGCGGTGAGCTCGCCGAGGTCGGCGAGGGTGGCGGCGCTGCGCCAGGCCTGCCGGTCGGTACGGTTCATGATCAGGTGTCGGAGCAGGGACATGGTGGTCAGGCCGCCTTCCGCAGGGTGTTCTGGTCGATGCAGGGCTCGCACTGCTGCGGCTGCGGCGTCAGGTGGTCGCCGTCCAGCCACAGGTGCCGGGAGCAGAAGTGCTGCCCGCAGCCGGAGGCGGCGGAGCCGTCCGGGCCGGTGCCGCACCGGGAGGCGGGGCCGAGGTCGATCTCGGTGTCGCACCCGGTCTGGTCACAGGTGCCCGCCTGGTCGTCGTCGGCCAGCGCGGCGGCCAGGACGGCGGGGAGGGTGAAGGTGAGGGTGTTGCCCAAGGCGTCCTCCTGGATGCTGTGGTCGGCCGGTCGGCCGGCAACGCCCCCGGAGCGCGGCTGCCCGCCCCGGCCGGTGGGCGGGGCGGGCGGTTGGCCGGGGACGAAGCCGTAGGGCCGGACATTGCGCGGCGGGGGCCGCGCGGATCGTCGCGCGGGGGCGGGCCGGTGTGACGGCCGGTCAGCGGCCGGTCAGCTCCTTGATCGCGGCCTCCAGTTCGTGCGCCTGGGCCTCTTCCAGGCACACCTTCGATTCCGCGCGGTAGCTGTCCGCCGGCGGCCGCTTCGTGATGCCGTGGTTGGAGCGCAGGTCCTCCAGCCGCTCCTCGCGCCGTCCGGGGCGGTGCACCTGCGCGGCGTGGACCAGCTCGTGGCCGAACACCTCTACCAGTACGTCCCCGGGAGCCGCGCGCAGTGCCGGGGCGAAGACGACGATCAGCACGCCGTCGTCCGCAAGGACGCAGGTGGCGGTGACCGTATTGCGGCGGGTCATCCACCACGTCGACACCGCATCGCGCAGTCGGGCGCGCAGCGTGAGGCCGCCGATGGCACTGGCCTCTGCCGCGGCGGAGGCCAGTGCCCCGCGCACCCGGCCGGTGACGAGGGTCCGCACGGTGGGCAGGGGGCCCGCCAGCTGCTCGACCGCCTCCGCGACGGGGCCGGCCAGGGCGCGGATCTGCTCGGCGATCAGCCGGGTGTGCCGGGCGCTGAGTGCCGGGGTGTTGACGGCCGGTCCGGGCCGGGCGGCCGCGGGGGCGTCCTGATTGCTGATGGGCGAGGGCGAGGCCATGGGTTCTCCGTGCTCCTGACGGGGTGCGGCGGGTGGTCTCAGAAGTTGTTGGTGACCGTCGCCCGGCCGCGGGCGCTCTGCTTGCCGATCGAGTTGTGGGTGGTGCGGTGGAACACCGCGTAGGTCGCCCCCGTCCCGCCGGCGGAGCTGTTGACGCGCCGCACCCGGCGCCGGACGTAGACGACGGCCGCGGTGGCGGAGCCGACCACCAGGGCAACGAACGCGATCGCCAGCTTCATGAACTCGATCGCCTCGTGCAGGGCGGGCTGAGCGGCGGCCAGGCCCATCCCGGCCAGCCACAGCGTCACGCCGGTGGACACCGAGATCGCGCAGCCGAGCATCACGGCCTGGCGCACGGCGAGCGGCAGCCCCTGCTCCTCCTGCCCAGCCCCGGCGCCAGCGCCCGGGACGACCGGGAGCGGCTGCGGGATCTGGGGCTGCAGGCAGGCGGGCGCCTGCTGGTTGATGATCCGGGCGGGCTCGGCGCCGCGGCGGTCGAGGGGGTGGGTGACGATCCGGCCGTCCGGGGTGACGCCGGAGATCTGGTCGAAGGCGAGAAGCAGGGAGCCGTCGGCGCTCTCCAGCACGGTCTCGCGGTTGGTGGGCAGGGTGTTCATCGGGGTCCTTCCAGGACCGCGGCGTGGTAGGCCCGGCCCAGTTCGGTGATCGTGACGGGGTCCTCGTTGCTGTCGCCGACGTCGATCAGCTGATCGGCGGCGAGTTCGCGGAAGGTCGCGCTGCGCACCACGTAGCCGGTGCCGTGCAGGCACCAGCGGTCGCGGGTGCGCTGGTCGAAGTGGAGGCCCTTGCCCTGGTCGTGCTCGGCGAGGACGCCCAGCAGGCGTCGGGCTGGGGACCCGTGGCGGGTCGTCGGTTCGGGCACGGTCGCGGCTCCCTTTCTGCGTCCGGCCGGTTGGCCGCGCAGCCCACCAGAGCGCCGCGCCGAAGACGTGGGAACGGGCGGCGGGCGAGCTGGTGGGCAATGCGGTCAACCGGTCAGGCCGGCTCTCCGGCTTCGAACGCCAGCAGGACCGAGCTCGCGGCGGCGTCGGTGAAGTACCGGGTCTCGCGCCAGGTCGCTCCGCCGTACTCGGCGGGCACGTAACTCAGCGACACCTCCGCAGCGTGCGGGTCGTCGTCGCCGTCCTGGCAGTCGTCGAAGGCGAGGAGAAGGGCGGTCAGCTCGGTCTGGGCGAGCAGCCGTCGCTCGCGGTGGTCGGGCTCGTCGTCGGTGGCCAGTTCGAGGGTGACCTCGGTCAGGTCCTCGTCCAGGGCGGCGTCGGTGCTGTCAGGGAGGTCGGCGCCGGGGACGAGCGCCGGGGTGGGCTCCGTGCTTGGCAGCGGCGGCCAGGCCCGGAACAGGAGCCCCTCCCCGTAGGGCGGGGTCAGCAGCGCCATGCCGGGCAGGACGTGCTCCGGATCGCTGCCGGGTCGGCCGGCGAGCAGTTCGATGAGGTTGCCGTTGCCGAAGAACCGTCCGAGCTGGCCGGGAGCCCGGATGCCGGGCGTGTCCACCGAGCGCAGGCTCATCCCGCCGCGCCGGGCGAGGCGGGAGATCGACTCCAGGTCCTCCCGGATCCGCTCGTCGTGCCCGAGCAGGTCCGAGAGGCCGATCAGCGTCAGGGTGAGCAGCTTGTGCTCGGGGGTGGGCCGGTAGGGCTGGAACGTCGGCTGCCCGGTGCCGGCCTGGACCCGGGTGAGGACCAGCTCGCGCGCCTGGGCCAGCAGCTCGACGGCGCCGCTCACGGTGTCGGTGCTCCGGGCCAGCAGGGGGTGCCCGGCCTGGGTGCCGCGCAGGTCCACCACCCACGACGTCACCAGGCCCGAGTGGAGCTCGGCGGCCCACAGCGTGTTCAGCAGGGCGCTGATCCCGCTGCCGGGGAGACCGGTGATGGCGGTGGGGACCGCGCCGTCCGGGTCGTACAGCTCCAGCGTGGCGTCGTTGCCTTCGGGGTGGCGGCCGATCGCGATGGTTCCGGCTTCGGGCTCGAACAGCGTCTCGACGCTGGGTCGGTTCGGCATGGTCTGCAGGTCCGCGAGCTGCTTCGCGGTGGGAGTGGTGGTCACGGCGGTTGTCCTTCTGGGATGGCGCAGGGCACGGCAGCTGGTGCTGCCGTGCCCTGCTGGGTTGTTCGGTTGTCGGTGCCCGGGGACGGTCAGCCGGCGAGGGAGAGTGCGTCCGCGAGGATCTCGGCGTGGTCGAAGGCCAGGTCGTCGGGGAGGTCGGTGAGGGGGACCCAGCGCACGGCGGCGGCGTCGTCGCCGGCGTTGGCCTGGGTGCCGGCCGGGACGGTGACCAGGTAGGCGTCGGTGATGTAGCGGCCGCGGGGGTCGCGGCCGGGGGCGTCGTAGCGGCCGACCAGGCGCAGCTGCTCCTCGTCGGCACGCACGCCGGTTTCCTCCTCCAGCTCCCGGACGGCGGCGGCGAGGGCGCTCTCGTCGTCGTCGATGTGGCCGCCCGGCAGGGCGAGCTTGCCCTTGTGGGGCGGCCAGCCGCGCTCGATCAGCAGGACCTCGCGGGTGCCGCCGGCGGCGGCGGACCTGATGCACACCACGTCGGCGGTGTGGCGGACGGTCTCGGTGTCGGTCATTCGTGGTTCCTCTTGTCTGGCCCGCGCGGTGGCGGGCCGGTCTGGGGTTGGTGGTGGGGCCGCCGCCCGGGCGTGTTGCGCCCGGGCGGGGCGCGGCTACTTGCGGGGCGGGATGGTGGACAGGGTGGCGAAGACCTTGGCGGCCTCGACGGTCAGGTGGGCCTGGTTGTAGTTGCCGTCGGTGCCGAGCTGGAGGGCCTGGTCGATGAGCTCGCGGGCCCGGTCGGCGTCGGTTCCGGTGCGGCCGAGGAGGTTGTTGAGGGTGTCTATGACGGACATGAGGTTGTTCCGTTCTCGGTGTCGGCCGGCGGGCCGCCGGTGGGGTCGGTGGGCCGGGGCCGGGCCGCGCGGGGCGGCCCGGCTGCTCACTTCCAGCTGGGGCCGGAGTGCCGGATGCAACTGCGGTGCACGTAGTACGTCTGCGTCCCGGAGCCCTGGCGGACGACCTCGCCCTCGGCGACCCACACCGTGAGCCAACCGCTGATGGTCGTACGGACGGTCGGGTAGCCGAGCCTCTTGAGCTCGGCCTCCATCCGGGAGGGGCCGGTTCCTTGCGGTCCGGCGTCCAGCAGCAGGCGCATGGCCGCGTCCTGCGGCGAGGGTCGGCCCTGCTGCGGCAGCTCGGTGCCCGCAGCAGCCGGTGCGGGCGCCGCGTCGCCGGGCCCGACCGGTGCGGTCGGCGCCTGGGGCTCGGACTCGGCCGGCACCGGTGCGGCGGCCGCGCGGTCCGCGGTGCCGCTGTTGTCGACGACCAGGCGCAGTCCGCTCTCGCCGGGCGGCGGGGCGGGGCGGTCCTGGACCGGCGGCATGGCCTGGGCGGCCGGACCGTCAGCACCGGCCGGTGCCTGCTGCTGGGCGGCGAGCCGGGCGCCGTGCTTGGGGAAGAGCTTGTCCCACCGCACGGTGCCGGGCTGGACGACCTGCCCGGTGCCGGACCGGGAGGTCACCACCGGGTCCTCGCCGAAGGTGCCGCCCGGCCCGGCCGGGTTGGAGGCGCTGGGCACCGGTACCACCGTGACGCTGGTGTACGGCACGGTGACCGGGTGGAGCGGCTCGTCCGGGTACAGCAGCGGCAGGGTCCGGGCCCAGCGGCTGCCGTAGTAGATCCCGTAGTCGACGTCCCGGCTGATCTGGTCGAGCAGCGGCCGGCGCTCCCAGACGCCCTTGGCGATGGCGTCCATGTTCCGCGGGTCGAGCATGTACGCCTTGAACGGGCGCGGCTTGGTCGACTCGTAGGCGTTGAACCCGCAGCCCGGCCACGGGGCGTCGCTCGGGTCGACGCTCTGGTACCCGGCGAACAGGTAGCTGAGCTCTTCCGGGTCGGTGACGAACATCCCCCAGCGCCAGGTCGCCCGCTTCTTCATCGGAACGGGGATGCTGTCGCTGGTGGCGCGCAGCGAGGCCACCAGGACCCGGACGCGCATGGCGCGGCCGGTGTTCTGGATGGTGACGATGTCGTTCTTGATGTCGTTGGGCAGGTCCGCGGTCTCGTCGACGACGATGACGATCTCGGGGACGTCCGGTCCGACGGGCAGCTTGGTGTCGTTGACCTCCCGCATCCGCCGCTGGTAGCGGGTCTTGCGGCGCTCGATGATCTGGATGCCCATCCGGACCATTGCGCGGGCCTCGTCGTGGGTCGGTGCGACCCAGTCGAGGACCGGGCGGGCGTAGGCGCCGTCCAGGGCCCACGAGGTGAGCCAGGGCAGTGCCAGGCCCGCGCCGGTGGTGTCGATGTGCCACACGATCGCGTCGACGGTGCGCAGGAGCTGCGCGTTGATGACGCCGAGGGTGTTGGTCTTGCCGGAGCCGGTGTCGCCGATCCCGAGGCCGCAGATGTAGGCGAGCGAGCCCAGCGTCGGGGTGGCGTCGCGGTGACGGCCGATCTCGAACGGGTTGTCGATGCTGGTCGGGGACAGGTCCATCGGGAACGGCAGGTTCTGCGCCATGACGTTGACGGTCGAGACCCGGATGATCGCTGTTCCCTTGGCGCGGCCGGCTGCGACTTCGACGCCGCAGCCCTCCGCCAGGCGCAGGTCGGAGCCGAAGCCCTCCTCGTTCGCCTTGACCTGCTTCCAGGTGACGCCGCCCGGGGGCAGCAGCACCTCGACGGTGTAGCCGGTGTTCGCCTCCCAGGTCGCGATGCCGACGACGCGGCAGCCCTGGATGTTGGTGACCCGCTGGATGCGGGCCTCCCACTGCTGGCCCCACCGGTTGTGCTCCTCCTGGCGGCCGCGGGACTCCTTGGCGTCGGCCTGCTTGCGGCGGCGCACCTTGACGGCCTCGTCGTGCCTGGTCGACGCCGACCAGGAGACCCGGCCGAGCACCAGGCCTGTGGCCAGTGCGGCCAGTGCGGTCGCCGACCACGGGACCTGGATGCCGGCGGCCCAGGACGCCCAGCCGCCCGCTGCGAGCCACAGTGCGGCCCGGTAGGCGAGGGTTGAGCGCTCGGCGCCCTCGCGGGCCCCGCTGATGATGGTGCCGGCGGCGCCGCCGCCGGCCACGGCCAGGTCCCACCAGGGGTTCAGGCCGGTGACGTAGGTCAGGCTGGCCGCCGTCAGCGTGCTGCTGGCGGCGGTCAGGGCTGCGGTGTTGAGGGTGTGCGGTGCCCTCCAGTCCAGTTCGTACGGCATGGGTTACGCGCCTCCCTCGGGGACGTTCCACATCTCCTCGCCGTTGCGAGGGTTCTCGTTGTTGTCGATCTCCTTGGCGTGCAGGCGCCGGAACGCGGGCTGCAGCTCCATGGCGGCGGACTCGGCCTGCTTGAGGCCGTGGACGATGTCGCCGGCCATCTCAGCGATGACCGCCTCGACCGGCCAGATCTCCGCCGAGCGGACGGCGATCGAGGTGACGGTCTCGGCCAGGTGCGCCAGGCCGACGGGGATGCCCTCGTACTCGGCACCCACCGCCATGGCGCCCGCGCCCATGCCCATCCCCTTGGGAGACCAGTTGTTGTAGACGGTGCGGACCTCCTCGGCCGCGGTCTCCAGCACACTCGGGGCGAACCAGAGCGAGCCGTCCGACTTCAGGCCGCCGACGTTCCACATGTCCTCGCCCGGCCGGGGCTCCTCGTGCCGCAGCAGGTCGTCCTTGTGTGCCTGCCGGAAGGCGGGCTCCAGGTCGTCCGCGTAGGCCGCGGTGCTCTCCAGGATCTGGGCGACCTCGGAGACCTTCTCCGCCATCGCCGGGTCCATCGGGTACTGCGTGGCCGAGTTCTCGGCCAGGGCCATCACCGCGCCCATGGCGTGCCGGATCGCGCCGGGCAGCCCCCGGTACTCGGCTGCCACCGACGCCATGACCGGCGGCTCGTAGGAGCGGTAGGCCTCCGCCACCGCTTCAGCCGACTGTGCGAACACCGACACGTGCTCTCCCTTGCTGTTCGTGGTGGCCATGCCGGCCACCGTGGGTGCCGTGGAGCCCGGGTCGTCGACCGCGTGCGCCACGTCGTTCTCGTCGCCGCCCGAGTCCAGTTCGTCCTCGGCGGCCTGGTCGGCCCGGCGCTCGGCGTCCATCCGGGCCCGGGAGCCGGCTCCGAGCCAGCCCCAGATCTTGCGCCAGACCCGGGCCGGCCAGTCCATGCCGAACCCGGTGAACGGCCGATAGCCGAACACGGCCGGGATGTTGGCGAACGTGCCGACCAGCAGCCCGAACGGGGCCACGACCAGCGAGGCCAGCGTCGCCAGGAAGCCCGCCCCGGCCATCCGAGCCATGTGCTTGGCCCACCGCTTCCCGGCCTTGCGGGCGTGACGGCGGGCGGCGGCCGAGGAGGTCCATGCCTTCGCCGACCGGTCGCGGCCCCAGGCGAACATCCGCCGGCCTGCGCGGGCGGCGCCGGCCTTCGCCTTGTCCCAGTCCTTCAGCACCTGCGGCCGGTCACCGCCGCGCTCACGGGCGGAGCGGTTGCGCGCTGCGCCGATCCCGTCCCGGCCCCGGCCGCTGTCGCGCGCCCCGCCGGAGGCCGAACCGCCGCCACCGGTACCGGCGCCGGTCCGGGAGCCGGACCCGCCACCGCGGCCCAGGGTGCTGCTGCGCCCGGCCGCCGAGGTGAGCCGGCCTGCGCCGGTCCCCGACGTGGAGGTCCCGCCGCGGCCGTTGCCGTGCGTGCCCTTCAGGCCCGAGGTCCCGTTGCGGGTGGTGCCGCCCGCTCCGGTGCCGCGCTGCGCCGCACCGCGGCCGGAGGTGGTACTGCCGAGCGTGCCCAGCGGCTGGCGGGTGGAGCCTGTCGAGCCGGAGCTCCGGCCGCCCGTCCCGCCCGCACTGCTCCGGCCGCCGCCGGTTGCGCCGGAGCCGAAGAAGCTGCCGCTGCCACCGGACCGGCCGGCCGGACCGCGGCCTGCGCCGCCCGCGCCGCCGGAGCGGCGCTGACCGCCTCCGGCACCGCCGCCGGAGCGGCTGCCGGTCAGCCAGCCTCCTATGCCCCGGCCCGCTCCACCCGCCGCCGAACCGGCACCGCGCGCGGCGGCCCCGGCCGCACGGCCACCCGCCTTGGTCGCGGCCGCGGCGGTCCGGGCGGAGCGGACCGCGGCGACACCCGCGATCCCGGCTCCGGCCGCCGTCGCGGCTCCCGCCGCCACCACACCGGTCATCCCGCCGTAGTAGCCGCCGCCGCTGATCGCGACCACCGCGAGGTTGGCGCCGTTGACGAGCAGCGGCACCGCCGCGACCCGCCCGCGCTCGGGCTCCGCGCTCTCCTCCTCCGGCGGCTCCTGCGCCTGTTCGTCGTCCAGGTAGACACTGTCCGGCTCGTCGTCGGGGCCCGGAGGGGGCGCGAGTTCCGGGTCCGGGGCAGGTCCGGCTTCCGCCGGCTGGGGCTCCGGGTCGGGGCCGGGCGGCGGCGCGGTGGCGCCGGAGCGGACCGGGGCGGGCAGGACGAAGGCGGGCTTCTCGGGGGCGGTGGGATCGGTGACTGCGGACGTGGACGTGGTCATGTTCGGGACTCCTCTGGGACGGACGCCGCAAGGGCGGGGAGGGGCGTCCGGCCGGGTCGGGGAAGCGGCGCCGGGGCGGGACGGAGAGGGGCGGAACGAGGTGTTCCGCGCGGTCGGGGAGCTCCGCCCCGCCGACTACGTTCCGTGCTTGTCGTCGTTTGTAGCGACGACAGCGAAAGGGGGGGTGAGGACCCCCCGTCCCCCGGAAAACGGGGGGTTCTGCCTTGCTGTCGCCTGTAGCGACAACAAGCGACAACAAGCGATTTCGTAACTGTAGGTGATTATTCGGGGTCGGTGCCAGGCCTTTCGGCGGCCCGTCGGACCGCCGTCCGGACCCCCCGCCGACAGGTCACCGGCGGGGGGCAGGACGGGATATCTGGCACCCGTCTTCGGGGGTTCGCGCAGGGCCGGACCGGGTGCCGCGAGTGCGCGTTCCGAGCCGGTTCGAGCAGTTCCCGAAGGCCTGCGGCTACCGCCCGGCAGGGCCCCCGGGGACCCCGGCCGAGAAGGCCGGGGAGCCCGGGAGAGAGCTTCGCCAGAGGCAGTCGCAGACCCTGCGGGGGCCGGTGCAGTCAAGCCGGAGCATGGGCCAGCTCCTTGGTGTGCGCCTTGCCCAGGTCGACCCCGGACTCGGACGGGCCGGCCGCCTGCTGCGCCTCGGCGCCCTCGGCGGCCGCCGTTTCGCCGGCCTTCTGGTGGAGCTGGCGGGCCAGGTCCATGACGCGCTGGGCGCGCGCCTGGTTGACGCCCAGCCAGGCCTGGGTCTTCTTGATGCCGCCGGTGCTGAACGTCTTGCCGTCCGGGTTGATCCGAGCCAGCAGCAAAGGAGCGAGCTCCTCGTCGGTGCGGGTGTCGGAGTCCGTACCCGCCAGCGCGTCGTCGGGCCACGGGGCCGTACCCGGGTCGGTGTCCGTACCCGGCGCGGCCGTACCCGCCCACTGGTGGGTGAGCGTGGTGGCCGTACCCGGTGCGGGGCCGTCGGCCTCGCCGCCCGTACCCGCCGTGGGTCGGACGGGACCGAGGTCGTACTCGTACACGCTGTCCGCGACCGGGCCGGGCACCTCATCCGTACCCGTGTCCGCCGCGCTCGTACCCGCTCCCGTACCCGGCAGCGGCTCCGGCTGAGAGCCCGGACGCGGGGCGGGTACGGTCGTACCCGCCGTGACCTGCGAGTTCGCGGCGGGTACGGCCTGCTTCGCCGTACCCGTACCCGCGTCGGCCGTACCCGGGTACGGCCTGTCAGCCGTACCCGTTGTGGCCGGGTACGGCCGCTCGCCCGTACCCGTACCCGTACCCGCCGTACCCGGGTACGGCTCGGCGGTCGTACCCGTACCCGCCTCAGCCGTACCCGTACCCGCGTCGGCGGCGACCGGGTACAGCCCGCTGGCCGTACCCGTACCCGCCGGTGCCGTACCCGGGTACGGGCCGAGCGCCGAGTGGGTACGGACCCGATCACGCGGGTACGGCGCGGTGCCCGTACCCGTACCCGCCTCGGCCGTACCCGCTCCCGGGCCCCGGCCGCCTGACGCCGTACCCGCCTGGTCGGTCAGCCGGGTCTGCATCGCCGTCTCGACGTCCTTGGTGCTGCGGAAGTTCAGCCGCGCGTACTCGGGAGTACGCACCCGGCGCAGCAGGGCCGTCATGACCGCCTCGTGGTCCTCGATCGGCACGCGGGCCTGGGCGAGTTGGGCGAGGCGGTCGGCCCGGGCTATCCGGGCGTTGATGAACCGGCCGGTGCGGGCCGGGGTCTTGGGGTCGCCCAGCAGCTGGCGCAGGCGGTAGAGGCGGTAGCCGGCGCGGTCGATGCGGACTTGGCGGGTGGCTTCGGTCTGGGAGATGTGCTCGTTGGCGGCCAGGGCGAGCTGGACGCGCACCCACTCGACGGGGTGGCACATCCGCACCAGGCTGAGCTTGCGGTCCAGCCACTGCCCGGCCTTGCGGGCGGACAGCTCGCGCATCGCGAGCCGCTCCTCGATCGAGCCGAGCTCGAAGAGGGTGGCGGCGATGATCGGCCACACGGCGCGGGCGACCATGCCCATGGTGTCGGAGGCCTCCGAGGCACTGAAGGCGGAGGATGTCGCAGCCAGGACCCACACCAGCACGCCGGAGGGGCCGGGCGACTTGCCGCTGCGCGAGCGGCGCCGCGCCCGCATGCCGCAGACGACCGCGGCGACGTCGAGTGCGGCGAACGGCATCCAGTCCCACGGGGGCTGAAGGTGGATGACGTGGCGTCCCAGGCGGCGAAGGCCGTCTGAGGACAGGCCGGCCGCGGCGGAGGCCACCAGGACGGTCAGGACGTCCTCGACCCGGCGGCCCCGTACGTCCGAGAGCTCCTTGCGCCGCTCGGCCTCGTCCTCGGGCAGGTTCTTCTGCTCCTCCAGTTCGCGCTCGACCCGGCGCCACATGCGCATGGCCAGAATGCCGGCGACCGCCGCGACCCCGATGCCGAGCAGGAGGTTGAGGTGGTCCGAGAGCCAGTTGACGGGGACGAAGTCTCGGATCTGGGAGAGGGGGGAGGCCGTCAGCGACGGCCCGGTCTGGTTGGTCATCAAGGTCTGCTACCTCTTCGATCGGCCGGGCGCGGCGGCGCTGGCGGGTGCCGTTGCCGGTCGGGCCGGATCGGCGGCGGGGAATCGGTCGTCGGTGCGGCGCAGCAGTTCGTCCAGGGCGGCGAACTGGTCGAGGAGCCGGGCCTCAGCGGCGTCGGCCTCGGCCTGGAGCGCGTCCGCGTCGGTGGGCTGGTCGCCTCCGGGGCCGGCGGGCTGGGTGGGCCCGTCGGCGGTGGGGAGGTAGACCGGTTCGAAGCCGGCCTCGATGTCGGCGGCCTCGGCGGGACTGAGGTGGTGCCCGGGCTCGTAGATGTCGGGCTCGGGCAGGCGTCGGGCTCGAAGCGTCCGTACCGCCGCGACGATCAGCAGCAGCACGGGCAGGAGCACGAGCGCGGTCGGTGCGGGCGGAACGGGCATGGTGCCTCCGCGACAGGGGTTCGCGGGCCGGGCTGTCCGGCTCCCGTCACCGCCCGGGGCCCCGCGTCGGGGGTACCGGGCGGATCCGGCAACTGGCAGAGAGGGATGGTCAGTCCTTGTCGGCGGCCCGCTGGCGGGACGCCCGGCGCTTCATCGAGCGGCGTTCGTCCTCGCTCACCCCGCCCAAGACGCCGTGGTCCTGGTTGGTGTCGAACGCCCATGCGAGGCAGGTGTCCCGGACCGGGCATCGACGGCACACCGCCTTCGCCTCCTCGATCTGCAGCAGGGCGGGGCCGGTGTTCCCGATCGGGAAGAAGAGCTCCGGGTCCTCTTCCCGGCAGGTGGCGCGGTGGCGCCAGTCGTTGGTCGCCGTCTCCCCCGTAGGGGCAGGCGGGGCCACCGGCAGGTAGTCGGCGGCGGCCCGGCTCAGGCGGTAGAGGTCGCCGGGCTCCTGCGGCCGGTGAACGTTGAGCAGGTAGGGGTAGTTCACTTCGTGCCCTCCTTCGGGCTCGCGGGCGGCGACTTCGGCTTCGCGTCGCCGCCGCCGATGTAGCTGCGGCACAGCAGGTGCTCGTACACGGGGATGTCCTCCGGGACGTGGGTCCGGCCGGGCGCTCCGCCCGGCCGGTCAGGCCGCGATCTGCCCGGCCTCCCGGTCCGCCTGGTAGCGGAACGGCGGCCACGGGCGGATCGGGGTGGTCGGGGCCGGCGGCCGCGACGGCTTGCGCACAGCGCGGGCCTTCTCGCCGTTCGGGTAGCGGCCCGAACGGCACACGAAGCGCGGGTCGGCACGCTTCTCGTTGAACGGGGACGTCCTCTTCAGCGCCTCGGTCTCGGCCGCGCTGCGCCGGTCCGGGTTGTCCTTGGGGGTGATCTTGGGCTTGGGCGTGTTCGGGTGGGCCATGTGGCCTCCTGGTCGGTCTCGGTGGAGGGGACCGGGGTGGTCCCGGAGCTCCCCATCGCCGCCGGCCGCACCCAAGCACCGCGCTGGTGCGCGGGCGGCAGCCGGGGGTCAGGGCAGCCACGGGGCTGCTGAACTGCGTTCAGTCGTCGCAGTCGTCGTCGTGGTCGTGGTCGTGCTTCCTCGGCTTCTTCGACGGCGTCTTCGAGACCTTCGCCGACGGCTTGGCCGTGGACGGCTTCGTGGTGGACTTGGCCACCAACTGCGCGGCGGCCTGCGACTGCTGACCGCAGCCGTCGGACCGCTCGTCGGAGCAAGCGGTCAACACGGCGGCCGCCATGACGACCGCCGCGACGCCGAGTACCAACCTCGTCAAGCGCTTCATGGGCTTCCCCTTCGAACCGGAGGGGACCTCGGTGGTCCCGGAGCTCCCCGTCGCCCCCGGACACCGGCGCCACCGCACTGATGCGCGGGACGTCGGTGGCCGGGAGGTCAGGGCAACCACGGGGCAAGATCAGCCGACCTTCGGGCCAGCTGCGCCGGAACGGGCCGTCTGGACCTGCTCCGGAGTCGAGCCGTAGACCCGGGCCACGTTGGTGAAGGCCTCCGCCTTCATCACCGCCATCGGGTCGCCCGGGTTAGCAAGGGCCTCGTTGATCGCGCCGCCCGCGAGCTGGGCGGCGAGCTGGGCGTCGCTCTGGTCCGACATATCGAGCTCCTTCCGGAGCCGGGGCGGTCCCGGAACTCCCCTTTCCGCCCCGGCTCGACGGCGCGTCAACCGCGCTACCGGACCGGGGGTTCAGGGCAACCACGGGGCTGCTCGATGTGCCCGTCCGTCGCGCGCTCGCAGCGGATGGGCACGCCGCCGGTGGGGCGGGACTGGCCGGCCTTTCGAGGCCGGCGACCGGGTGGGCATCAGATCCGCCTGCTCACCTACGACGGGGCGAAGACCGCACGGTGCGGGTGGCACGCCGCGAGGGCGTGTTCTCCAGAGCCGGACACCGCTGGCAGAGCGGCGGAGCCAGAAAGGGCTCCGCTTCGCCGACGGCATCCCCTGCCGTCCTTGGGGGGCGATCTGTCTCATCTCGCCCTCAAGCTCGGGACCCGCTGCTCCTCCGCACCCTGGGGTGTCGTGCCTGCCAGCACGAAGGAGGAGCAGCTGCGGCCGGCGGCTCGTCGTCCGTCCCCGAGGGGTCGGACTGCGGAACCGCGGCCGGCGCTTCCGCGCCGGTCCCGTCATTGCAATGCTCATGACACGCTGTTGAGTTCTCAAGGTCCGGTTGCTGCAGGATTCAGTCCCCCCTCGGGGTCTGCCTCCGCGCATTCGATCCACCGCTCTCGCGATGAGCCACCGTTAATGCACTCAGAGTGATCACTTGGTGGCGGAGCTGGGCCTAGCCAGGTCCCCAACCCCCGTGCCCGCCAATCGGGTTACTCACGGAGGAAGGGCAGTCGCTAGAACTGCTGCTCCATAGGGTGGTGAACGGCCAGGTGGCGCTAGCCCCGGCCCGCGGCCTTCGCCGCGTCGATGCGCGCCTGCTGCTCGCGCGCCTGACGAAGGGCCTCTTCCGCCTGCTGGCGGGCCTGATCCTGCGGCGTCACCGGGGACCACCGGCCTGGTGGTCGGAGACCGCGAGGTTGACACGGGCCACGTGCGCCTCGACCGAGGCGGCGAACTGCTGGGTCGTCAACGCCGGCTGAACCGGAGTCGGCTGCTGCGCCTGCTGCGGCTGGGACTGCTCGGTGGCGCTCATGCGGCCACCAGCCCGTTCGCGTCGACCCGGACGGAGACGGCGAACCGGCCCCCGGAGGTCATGGTGGCGACGGTGGCGATGTCACCGGTGTGGCTGACGTCCTCGGACTCCAGGGCGCACACGATGGACTCGAAGCCGACCGGCGAGACGGCCCCCAGGTTGAGGGTGCCCGCGGCACCGAGCTCGACGGCGAGCCCCAGGAGTGTGAACATCGCGGCGAAGCGGTCCTCGGCGATGTCCTCCTCGGACAGCCCGGCCGCCAGGAGCTCGGCGGTCCTGCTCGCGGCCGGCGCGGTGCGGAACTCCAGCACCGGCGCGACGGCCGAGTCGTTCATGGTGGGGTCGATGTGGTCGGACACTCCGACCTGCGGCAAACTGCTCACGGCGAGTTACTCCCTCAGATGCGTTGAGGTTGAAGGTGATCGCCATCCGGTGCGGCAGGCGTGCCGCACCAGCTGCGGGTCCGGGATTGCGAGTCCCGGGCCCGCAGTGCCTTTTCCGGGGTGCGAATCCCGGCTCCGACACAGCGATCTGGTCTGTCACCTGCGGCTTTCGGCTTGCGAGGCCGTTCCGCCTGGCGACGAGATAAGAATGACACACCATCAGCGACATAGTCAACGCTATTCCGGCACAGCTGCACTCACCTGTCCTATGCCGGTATAGCTGCACATGTGGTTCACTATGTCTTCCGACACTGAGGAACTGGATCACACAGAGGGGAGGACCCGGATGTCCCGCAAGTGGGAAGCCCTCGCGGCCGAGTTGACGCAGCTTTGCGCCCAGCTTGGACCGGGAGGCGTGCTTCCAAGCACCAAAGAGCTGATCGCCCAGGGGCGCGGTTCTCGGACGACCGTGGGGAACGCGTACAACGAGCTGATGCGACTCGGGCTGGTCAGAGGCGTTCCAGGGACCGGCTACATCGTGCGGGACAGGAGCGTCGTAGCAATCCCCTGGAGTCGCTACGGGCAGTCCGGCGCCGACGGCCTGGGCCCTTGGGAGACAGCCACGAGGGCCCAAGGGCTGAACGGAACCATGGCCTTGATCGAGGTCGCGACCGTTGAGGCGACGGTCAGCGTGGCAGCCAAGCTGGGCCTGACCGAGGCCACGAGCTTCCAGGTGACCCGCCGCACGAGGCACGCGATGATCAATGACGAAGTGCTCCAGATCCAGCTCGCCTCGTACCCCGTTGACGTGGCTCGCCGGTGCGGACTCGACCGCAGAGGGAAAGTGGAAGGCGGCACTCTGCCGGCGCTTGCCGCTGAGTTCCGTCTCGGGTTGGGCACAGAACGCATCAGTTTCCAGCGAGCCACCGACGCCGAAGTAGGTGTTCTGAAGCTCGCGCCAGGTGGATACGTGGCCCGCGTCGAACGGCTGCTCGTCGACGAGGACGGACAACCGCTGGAGCTCCTCCAGGTCGCCGCGCTTCCCGACCAGGTCGAGTTCGTCTTCGACGGGCTCGACTTCAAGAAGCTTTCCTGACGATGTCCCGTCAGCTGGCTCTTGGGACTCACCCATGACTCTTCCCCCTTGCCGTCAGGGCCTGGCGGCCGCTGCGGATCAAGCATGGCCAGACGATCGGGGGGCGGGGAGGCGTGGCGAGGGCAGTTACAGGCCAGTTGCGGGTCACTAGAGGGGCAGTTGGGCAAGTTCGGCGTTGCAGTTCAGGGAGGGAGTGCAATCGTGAGCATCCGCATCAGGCGTTGGACCGGCCGCGAGGCCATGTGCCTGAAGGAGGCGCTGCGGATGACCAACCTCGAACTCGCCGAGCGCCTGGGCATGTCGCCCACCTCAGTGAAGAACTGGCGCAGGGGAGGGGAGAACTTGGCGTGCAAGACAAGCACCAGTCAGCTGCTCGATCGGATGGTTGACCGGTTGAGCCCCGTCGAAGAGGAAGCGTTCCGCGGGTTGCTGATCGAGCACGGGGCCGAGTTCGAACTCGTCGATCTACCGCCCACGCTGGTGGGCGAGTTCAGCCTGACGTCCCACCAGTTCATCCCCCTCCACCTTGGACCCACCGCAGACGCCCTGCGCGCCGCCGCAGCGCCCAGCCCGCCTGGCCCGGCCGGCCTCGATCGTCGGATGCTGCGGTTGGCAACCGACGGAAGCCGAGACGGGACCCTGTACGTCTACGACTTCCACGTCGCCGTCCTACACATACGGCAGCCTCTCCGCCTGGACTCGGTCACTGACCTGGCGCTTTGGCGATATCCCTCCTACCTCGCTAATCGTGCCTGGGCGCAGCAGGTGGTATCCGTCTTGGTAACCGGGCTTCTGGGTGAGGCGGCGGGCGTGCCCGTGCCGGACTACGTGCTCTCGCTCTACGAGCTGCACCAGCACCCGTGGAAGGACGAGGTCTTGGACGCCGCGCTCCAGCTGCTGGCAACCCCTGGGGTACTGGTCGACCGCTCTGCCGACGAGGCGAACCCGTCGCCGCTCGGCGTCGAGGAAGACCGGCTCTCCACCGGCTGGCGTGATGGGGAGGCGGTCACGTTCTCCGGAGGAAGGGAGATGTCACGGGGCGTGGCTAGTTGGTCGGGCGTGGCCTACCACCCGGCTCCCGACGAACGAGCCCTTCCGGTCGGCAGCATCGTGGCGATGGAGCTCGACACTCAGGCCTTGTGGGCCCTGTCGGCCCATCTCCTGGGCCAGATCGAGGCGGGTTCCGACCCAACCCTGCCCGGTCATCTCGACTGGCGGTGGCTGAGGGGCGCGCAATTCCGCCTGACAGCAGCCCGGCCGACGGAGACGGTTCACGACCGGTTGATGCGGGCCGCGATCATCGGCACGAGCGACCTCCCCCAGCGCCTGCAGGGCGCCTGGACGGCACTGAAGGAGTCCTCTTGAGCACCGCGCCGCTCGGACCGCGGCTGGAGTCTGCGGTTCTGGTGGCGGTCGACGTCCAGGCCGGGTTCGTGAAGGAGTCGAGCCGGCACGCCGTCCCGGTGATCGTGGACCTGATGCGAGCTTGGCAGAGGGCGGGGGGTGCCACCGTCGTCGCCACGTTCACCAACCCTCCCGGCTCGCAGTACGAGAAGATCAGCGGCTGGAAGAAGCTGCGGACGCCCGAGGAGCAGGCCCTCGACCCCGACCTGTCCCTGCTGGCCGAGGTGGCCACAGAGCGGATCGTGAAGACGACGTCCAGCTTGTTCAAGGTGCCCGGAGTCCTGGATACCTTCAAGTCGAGGGGATGGACGGACGCGGTGTTCACCGGGATCGACACCGACAGCTGCGTCCTGGACAGCGCGTCCGACGCCTACCAGTACGGCATCACGCCCTGGCTCGTAGTCGACGCCTGCGCATCCTCCGGTGGCCACCAGTTCCACCAGGCCGCTCTCCTGCTCGCCGGTCGCAACTTCGGCCAGCACCTCCTCCTCACCAGCTCCGACTTGCACCGCACGCTCACTCAAGGGGGGTCTCAGTGACCACGACCGACGCCCAGATCCTGATCGTCGGGGCCGGTCCCGCCGGCTGCCACGCCGCCACCATGGCGGCCAGCGTGGGTATGACCTCGGTGTTGATCGACCCTGCGACCACCCCTGGTGGGACGCTCTGGCGCATTGGCAACCTCACCAACTTCCCCGGCTACTCGGACGGCCCCAGCTACGCCCGAGTCCTGGGCGAGGCCCTCGCCGGCATCGATGGGTACTGCACGCACGTTCGGGCAACTGTGGTTCGAATCGAAGCAGCCGACGATCACGTCCGTGCTGTACTCGCCGACGGCACGAGCCTCGTGGGCGAGCTGCTCATCGCCTCAACCGGAACCCGCCCGGCGAAGGCGGGTGAAGTCGGGTGGATCACTTGCAACCACGACTTCCCCACCCTCACCTCCTCGAAGCCCGATGGTCTGGGCGTGCGAACCGTCGTCCTCGGCGGAGACCGGCCGCTGGGAACCTGGCTTCGGACTCACTCGGAAGCTGGCCAGAACCTGACCGTCTGTCACACGGCAGGCGAGGCATACAAGGTCGACGAAGTCCGGCACGACGGGCGCGTGACGTTGCTCCAGGTCCGACGGGTCACGGTCACGGGGGACGGGCCCTTCGAGGTGCTCTTCGAGATGGCCGACGGTACCCACAAGGTGGCGGAGGTCGACTCAGTGCTCACGAACGTCGGCAACGTCGCCTCCTCTATCCCGGGACTCGGGGTCGACCCTGACGGTTTCTGCCCGCCCGCCGCTCAGCATCCTCGCGTCCTAACGGCCGGCGATCTGACCGCTCGGGTCGGCCAGCGGGTGGCCACCGCCGTTGGGGCTGGAGCAGGCGCCCCATTGGCCCTTCAGGCCCGTTTCCGGCGGCAGGCGGTGTGATGAACGGTCAAGCCCGACACACACGCGCGAGGAGTGCAATGGCGTGGCGGGAGAGGGTGTCTGTGGGCGTAGGATCAGACACGGTCCGCAACTGCTCGCGGGGGGTGGAATCCCTGCAAGGCGGTGAAGGTCCAGAAAGCCCAAAGCCCCGTTGCAACCGCGGCGGGGTGGAATAGTCCCCACCGGTCTCGGTTGCCCGGGGCCGGGGAGCCAGGAGCTGTGTGGTAGCGGCTCTACTGACTCCGCACACCTAGGAAGAGGTGGCGCTGTGATTCAGCGTACCCGTAGTTCAGCTCGCCGGTGCAACAGCACCCGGCCGGTGTCGCGCGGCTCACTGCCGCGCCCGGCTGCCACGGGCTTGCACATGTCTGAGATTTCCCAGGTCGGCGGCGTTGCCCGCCGTGTTGGGTTCACCCGTCCGTGTGGCGCCCGTGTTGTTGGGCTGGTCCGTTCGGGTTGTCCCTCGCTCCGTGTTGTCAGGAGCGTGGTGTCCGCTGCGGCCGCCTTGAGTGGCCGGCCCACTGCGGGGGTGGGGATGACCTAGGCCTACTGGGGCGGCGCGTCCGTCCGCTCGTCCTCCTGCCAGGGAGGGCTTGCGGTAGCGCCGCCCGGGAGCCAACCGGGTTAGCAGCCCGGTAGTGCGCCCAGATGTGTTCCTCGTGAGTGACCGCTTCGCCTTGCCGGGCGTCGCCTGTCGATTCGCACTTTCATTCGGTTCTACCCAGAACCGCGTCGGCCCGGTGAGGGGCTTCTGCGTGCCCTCCCGCGTCAGTAAGAGAGCACCGTCATGATGCAGCATCCCGCTGCCGTTTTCCACTCCGGCGTGCCCGCACGCCGTCGAAACCGCCCGTTTTCGGCCTCTCCGGCCATGCGGGCCGGTCGCGTTGTGCGCCCGACTGCCCTTCGAGGCTGCCGGTGAGCGCGACCGCGATGACGTTGCCGCGCCCGCGCGCGGCCGAGTCCCGTCCGGCCCAGGGTCGGCGGTGGCTTCGTGCTGTCCCGTCCCAGGACGGAACGCCGGCGGAGGCACCGCCGCATCCGCTGGTGCTGTCGTCGGTGATGCGGTCCCGGCTGGGTGCCGCGGTGCGGGCGTTGTTGGCGTCGCCGGGCCTGGTGGGTCAGAGCGACGCCGTGCGCTTCGCGGCCGTGGTCCTGATGGCCCGCACCCGAGCCGACAGCGGGGTGGTGACGATCCGGAAGGGCGAGCTGGGCCGCTGGTGCGGATCGAGCCGCAACTACATGAAGGCTGTGACGCGGACCTTGCGGGGGACGGGTCTGCCCGAGGGCGTCCAGGCGGCGGTGGCCGACGTCACCGAGGACGGCTCTGAGGGCTCCGTCGACTCGCTGAGCCTGCGGGTCTTGCCGCTCTGGGAGGCGATGACGACCTCCCAGGGCCCGGCTGGGCGCTGCCCGGAGACGGGCGAGCGCAACCCGCTGGCCTTGAACCAGGTCGAGCTCAGCGTGCTCTTCCATCTGGTCGAGCACCTGTTCGCGCCGGGGTGGGCCCACCAGGATGGCCGGGACCCGATGGTCGGGCTGCTGGCTTCCCGGACCGGGCGCGGGGCCGCGACCGACCGGCTCGCTCTCCTCCTGCTGGTTCTCGCCGCGTCCGCCCGGGGGCGGGTGCGGATGTGCGGCGGCCGGGTGGACACCCACGCCGGCCGCCCGGCCGTGACGGTGGCCCGGATGCTGGGCTGCTCCCCCGACGGTGCCGCGCACATCCTGGCCCGGTTGGAGGAAGCCGGAGTGCTGACGCGGCCGCGCCGTGGCGCGTCCGGTCTGCGCTCGCGCGCCCGCCTGGTGATTCCGGCGGTGGCCGCCGCATACAAGGCCGACTCCTCCAACGTGCCGGCGGTCACCGGGGCCGCGCCGCGTCTGCGGTCCGTCCCGAAGCAGACCGCGCCCGACACCGACGCCTCGGCCGTCCCCCCGGTGGTACCCGCTCCCGTCGCCGAGGAGCAGCTGGCTGAGGACCGGTGGTGGGAGGCCTGTGGCGAGCCCGAGGTCGAGGAGCCGCCGGTAGCGGACCTGGCCGTGGACCTGGAGGACGCGTTCGGGAACGGCTCGGTCTTCGTCGGCGGCCCTGCCGCTGCTACCCCCGGCGAAATCGAGCCTTCGCCCGCCGAAGATGCGCAGGTCAGTGCGGTGGAGGAAGCCGGGGAGCCGGTAGCCGCAGACCTGGCCGCTTCTACCCCCCTTCACGCTCTCCACTCTCTGATGGCTGAGGTAGGGGTGCTTGTGCAGGTTGGAGGTGGCTTTTCCGGCGCTTGCGCCGTCGTGGTTGATGACGTGCGGCCGGAGCGCGCGGGCGCGCGCGAGGACCGACCGGAATCCGACCTGCCCCGACTTCGGCTCGTCGGGGCAGGTGAGGGCCCGCTTCGCGGGGAACAGCCCAACACCTCGAAGCCTCACCAGAGCGACCAGCACCTGGCGGTGGCCTCCTGCGACCGGCCGGCGGTCTACGTCGAGCTGCCGAAGGACGCCCGCTTGAACACGGTGCTCGCTCCCGTCGAGGAGCTGTGGGTACGTCTGACCAACCCCTCGACCAGGGAGTTCGTCCTCAAGCACGTCCGGAAGGCCCTGGACGCCGTCGCGCTGTGGACGGGCCTGGACGACGCGCCGGATGCGCTCGCCGCCCGGCTGCGCTTCCGGCTCCAGCGCCAGCGCAGCCAGGGCAAGGGCTACGTCGACGACCCGGTCGGCTGGTTTCTCAGGCGCGGGCTGCCGCAGGAGCAGGTCTGCTCGTACATGGCCTGCGACAACGGCGTCCGACTGGACACCGACACCGACTGCACCAGCTGTGACCTGCGGGTGGAGGATCGCCGGACAACCCGGCGCGCAGTGATCCGTCAGGTCGTCCAGCAGCTGCCCGGCGCGGCCTTCGAGCAGCGGCAGGCGCCGATCGAGCAGGCCCTGGCCGACCACGCCGCCCAGCGTGCGGCCCGCCAGGCCGAAGCCGAGCAGCGGGAGCGCGAGACCGAGGCGCGCTGGGAGGCGCAGCGCCCGGAGCGGGAGGCGCTGGCGGCGGAGGCCGAGCGGGTCCGGGTCGCGGTGCCGTGCGCCGACTGCGGTGCGCAGCAGGCTGCGGGTCTGTGCCGGCGGTGTGCCGGGGTGCGGGAGATCGCGGGGGTGGAGCGGGAGTGCGTGACGGTGGCGCTGGCGGCCTTCGCGGATCTCGCCGATGAGCGTTCGGTGCTCGGGGTCCGGGAGGAGACCCTGGCTCACCTGCGGCGGACCCGGGAGGTTGCCCGCCGCGAGTCGGTGGGGGACGACCTGATCGAGGGTGCGTCGCAGGTGGCGGAGCTGGTGTCGGTGCAGTGGCTGCTGGGTGAGTACCGGGAGCTCGGATTGGGGCGGTTCGCCGGGTCGCAGAAGGCTCAGGAGGAGGCCACTGCGGCGTGGGGCGTGGTGATGCGGGCCGCGCACCGCCACGGTGGTACGACGGCTGCCCGGAAGAAGGCCGATGCGGACGCGGAGGAGGCCCGCGGCCGGGCTGCCCGGTGGCTGCTGAAGGGGCAGATCGCCGCGGTGGAGCAGTGGCGCGCCCGGGTCGAGGCGGTTCCGGCTGTGGCGGAGGTGGACCCCGGCGCGAACCGGGCCGCTCAGCTGCGGAGCGCGATGCGCGCCCAGGAGGGCGAGCGGGTCGCCGCGGCCGTCGCCGGGGCGGTGCACGACTGCGTCACCCTGGCGGTGGCGGCCTGGGCGGACCTGTCCGTCTACGCCTCGGTGCGCGAGGTGTGGGACCAGGCCCGGGGGGAGGTGCGGCAGGCCCGGGAGGAGGCCCGGCGCGGGTCCGGCGGCGACCTGGTGGCAGAGCTGGAGGCCGTGCGGCGGCTGCTCCAGGAGTACCGGGAGGAGGCCCTGGAGCAGTACGAGGACTCGGAGTTCGTGCAGGCCGGGGTCGAGACTGCTTACGCCGCGGCGCTCCAGGCGTTCCGGCACGAGGGGCCGGCGGCGGCCCGGGCGCGTGCCGAGCGGGAGGCGGTCGCCACGGGCAAGCGGACGGCGAAGGACCTGCTGGAGCGGCGCATCGCCGCCGTGGAGCGGCAGCGGGCGCGCCGGACGGAGACCCGGCCTGCTGCGGTGAGCTGACAAGGATGTCAAGGACGAGGGAGTTGAAGGCATGACCAACGCAGCGGCGAACAAGCTGTGCGGGACCGTCCACTACCGGTGGGCTGCGGCCTGCACCCTGCCCGTCGGGCACGACGGGCCGTGGCACCGGGGCCGGCACCCGGAGACCGCGGTGGAGATCCGCTACCAGGCCCTGCCGCACGCCTGGCACACCCAGGAGTGGGTGCCCGACGACGACCTGGACGCCGAGCCCGGCAGCGGGCAGTGGACCACCCTGCACTACGGAAAGCCCGGCGTCCGGGGTCCGTCGTCGACGGTCCCGGAGGACCTGGACCGGCGGGTGATGTGGGTGGTCGGGGGCCACATCTTCACCAGCCTCACCCGCTCGGGCGTCCGCGGCCCGGAGGAGGAGTGCTCGTGCGGAGCCTGGTATCCGGCCGGGCAGCACTCCCAGCACGTCGGCCAGTGGGTCGGCCGGCTGGTTCGCGGCTACTTCGACATGGGCCTGAAGGCGGGGGCCGATGCGGCCGCCGCGGAGAGGAACCGCTGATGACCGTCCACCACCCGCACGGCCCGCAGGGCCAGCACCCCGCCGTCTGGGTCACCCAGGCCTACCCCGCCGTCCTGCAGAGCGCCCTGAACCGCCACGGCGGCATTCCCGCCGCCGTGCGCGAGCTCGTCCTCCAGGAGCTCCACCACCGCACCCCCGGCGAACTGCGCGAGCGGATCGAGCGCCGGTTCTACGCGAGGTTCAGCAACCTGTCCGGCACCGGCATCGCCGAGCGGGCCGACGACATCGCGTACGACCTGGCCGCCCCGCCCGAGTGCCGGGACCCGCGCTGCGAGGACGGCTGGCACCTCGACGCCGACCACGGCTGTCCGCTCTGCCGCCAGCGCCGGATCGACATCCAGCTCGTTCCCGCCGTCCGACCGCCCGCCACCCCCGAGCACCAGGAGGAGATGGCTCACCTGGTCCGCCAGCAGATCCGGACCGCGCGCAGCACCGCCCGCCACGTCCACCCATCCCGCCGAAGCACCGGTGCCGACGGCGGCTGACCTGCCCGTTGCCCGTTCACACGATCCCGAATCTTGGCCACGGCACTGACCTGGGCATCGGCAGGGGAGGTGACCTCCGGCCGGGGCGGGGCATTGGACTTCCCGTGAACCCCTCACCTCCTCGGCTAGGTCTTCGCGCTCCGCCTGCCGGGCACCGAGGCCCAGCTCCTCGCCGTGACCGCGGCCGTCCGGGCCGGATCCGGCGTGAGCCGTGCCGACCTGGCCGCCCTGAACCTGGACGACCCGCACGCGGCCGTCACGGCACTGAAGGCGGCCGGCTGGCGGGCCGGAACGCCAGCATCCCAGGGAGCGCGGCCGTCCCCTGCCGTCCTGACCGCCCCTCCACTCCCGGACCAGGCCATCCACCTGCTGCCGCCGCAGCGGGCCGGCCGCACCTGGGTCGGCGACTGGGTCGCCGCGGTGCTGAACGCCGAGCCGGTCACCGAGCTCTCCACCGCGGCGGCAGTAGGTGGATGGCCTGGCACTCGCCGCGCACTGCTCCGCCTCCCGCGTCGGGGTCATCCCGCTCGGCCGGCCCGGCCCCTGCCGGGCTGCACTGCCCGAGCTCGCCGAGAGCGGCTCCGGGATCGAGCTGCCGAAGCATCGCTGGCACCTCGCCGTCGACTTCGCGCACCTGGTCGGCCAGCGCCCACGCACCTGGAAGGAGTAGGCGTCGGCCCGGAAAGCCCAGCACGACCGCAGTACGGCGAAGACCCGCGGGCTCCGCTACGACCCGGCCGCCTGGAGGCTCTGGCGGAACTCGGCCTCCCCCGCGCTGCAGCGGCACATCCACGCCGTCGAGTCCTGCCCGCTGTGCCTGTACCCGCAGGCCCTGGTGGCGGAAGGCTTCATGCCCACCCCACCCCGGCCAGATCACCACGTGGGAGACCGACTACCCCGAACCCGGCCAGGCCGCCGCCGACTACACCGTGCTCTTCCGGGCCCGTCACGGCCACCGCCCCTCCTACGCGCAGCTCTGCCAAGGGCTCGCTTGGCAGGTGCGCACGCCGCTCCGGTCCCGCATCGTCCAGGGCCTGCTGGCGGACGGCTGGCTGACCCAGACCTCCCCCGTGCCGTGGACGCTGCGCCCGGGCCTGCGGCCCAGGCTCAGGGGATCGTCCTCCTGCGACCACGGAACCTCGCCCGGGCCGGCCGCACCTGACCAGCCGGCCACTGGTCGGTACCGGGGTGTCAGGTCGGGCGGTGGCCGGTCAGCTCGTGCCAGCGATCGTGGGCGGCTTCCAGGTCGCGCCGGGCCCGGGGGATGCGCAGGTCGTTATTCGCCCGGTCGGTGACCTGCCGCAGGTTCCGCTCCGCTCGGCCGCGCCCGGTGGTGTCGGCGATGGCGTGCTTCAGCTCGGCCTCGGCCGCCGGGATGAGGGCGCGGCGACGTTCGCTGGCCGGGCCAGCGTCGGCGATCGCGTTGTGGACGTGGACGGCGAAGGCCCGTACGTCCGCTTCCGGAATGTTGGTGAGCGGCAGGGTGACCAGCTCGCGTCGGCCGCGGGGCGGGGTCACGTAGAGGAAGGCATCGGTGAGGGAGTAGCGATCGTCCACCTCCAGCCCGAGGAGCGGGTAGTCCGTGCCGGTGGAGAGATCGGTGTTGACGCGCAGGACCTGCTCGTAGAGGTCCAGCCGCTCGCCGAGGGAGTGGAGCAGCGGCCCGGTGCTGGGGGCGCGGAGTGCGGCGAGGTGTTGCTCGGCCTGACGGATGCGGTTCTGGTGATCGCGGGCGGCGGTGTCGGCGGCGGAGCGGGCGCGGTCCTGTTCGGCAGCGATCTGCTGCTCGGCCTGGCGGAGGTTGTGGCGGGCGGTTCGGAGGTGTTCGCGGTCCTGGCGGTGGCGGGGGTCGAAGGCATGCCGCCAGGTGCCGGGGTACTGGGTCATCCACCAGGCCGCGGTGCCGACGGCAGCCAGGACTGGCAGGCCGGTCCAGAAGAGGGTGGTCCATACGGCTTCGGCGGTCACGGTGTCGTCTCCTGCCCAGGGGTGGTGTGTGGTTCGGTCGGTTCCAGGGTGGTGTTCGTCTTCTGGTGCCGACCGGCGGGGTCAGCTCCGCCCGGGTGATGGACGGCGCACCGTCGGTGAGCATGCCAGAGGGGGGTGCGGGCGCGGGGCGTGTTGTGGGATCCGGTCGCGTGGGAGGGCTCGGTCCGGGAGGGCCCTTCCGGACCCGATCGAGTGAATGGTGTTGGTACGCGCCCTGCTGGCTGGGGATGGTCGGTAGCTTCGGTGCCGGCGAAGGGGGTCGGGTGCTGTCGGGGCGTAGGTATCAGCTGGAGCTGACCGTCGAGCAGGCCGTGCTGGCGGAGTCGTTCGGTTCGATCTGCCGGGCGGTGTGGAACGTGGGGTTGGAGCAGTACCGGGAGTACCGGCGTCGTGGCGGGTCGATCGGGTACGTGGAGCAGAGCCGGCAGCTGACGCAGGCGAAGGCCGAGTTCGGGTGGCTGGGTGAGGCGCCGTCTTCGGTGCTTCAGCAGACCTTGCGTGATCTTGAGGGTGCGTGCCGCAGGCACGGTCCGTTCCGGGTGCGGTGGCGTTCTCAGCGCCGGTGGGCGCCGTCGATGCGGTTCCCGGAGGGGAAGCTGCTGCGGGTGGAGCGGGTGTCTCGCAACGTGGGCCGGGTGAAGCTGCCCAAGCTCGGGTGGGTGCGGTTTCGCTGGTCGCGTCCGCTGGGTGGCGAGGTACGGGCGGCGACGGTCTCCCGCGACGGGGGGCATTGGTACATCGCGTTCCGGGTGGACACCCCGGTGAAGCAGCGGACGGTGTCGCTGGAGCGCGGCCGGCTGGGTGTCGACCGGGGGGTCGTGCAGGCGGTGGTGGCCAGCGACGGGCGGATGTTCGACCGGGCTTTCGTGACGCCGGGCGAGGCTGAGCGTCTTCGCCGTCTGAACAAGCAGTTGCACCGGCGGTGCAAGGGATCGGGCCGGTGGCACGCGACGGCGGACGCCATCGCGGTTGTCAACGGCCGGGTGCGGCACCGTCGTGCGGACTTCAACGCCAAGACGGCCCGCGAGCTGGTGACCGGGTGCGCGCTGTTGGTGCTGGAGGATCTGGACGTGCGGGCGATGTCGTCCGCGGCGGCCGGCTACCCGGGGACGGGCCGGGCCCAGCGGCGGGGCCTGCACCGTTCCATCCGGGACAAGGGCTGGTTCGCCTTGGAGCTGGCCTTGCGCAACGCGGCGCGGACCACCGGGACGGCCATTCGGAAGGTGAACCCCGCTTACACGAGTCAGACGTGCCCGCGGTGCAGGCACGTGGACAGGAAGTCGCGCAAGAGCCAAGCGGACTTCGTGTGCACATCCTGCGGACACCGTGAGCACGCCGACGTGGTGGGTGCGAAGAATGCTCTGGCCGCCGGGCTCGGCGGCTACAGGACGTGGAGACCTCCAGCCGAACGGCGGGTCCGTGAAGCGTCAACCACCCGGGAGCGAGCGGCCGTCGTGCTGCCCCGCCCCCGGGAGTCCTCGACGGTCTTCGGGCCGGCGCGGAGGAGGCCAAGCAAGGGTGTGTGCCCTCCTGGGCAGCTGCCGCTGTGGTGATGTCCGGCCCGGCGATTGCGACCACGATCCCGACTTCCAGAGCGCGGCGCTCAGCGGTTGGTTCAGGCGTTCACCGGTGAGGGAGCGGACCGACTGGATAACGTGATCGTCTTGATGTTGCGTCTGCGGCGAAAGGGATCGCGCTGTGCATGAGGTTGTCCTTCCTGTCCTGTCGCGCTTGACCCCGGTCCGGGATGATCACGCGTGGTACTTCCCCAACATCAATGGGTACCGCACCCACGTGCGGCTGCGGGTCTGGCCGACGAAGGACGGCAGCTTCCTCGTGGTCGCCACGGACCTGATGCTGGGTGCGGGTCTGATCAACTCGGCGGAGAGCCTGGTGCGGGCCGCAGTGCGGGAGTTCGGATCGGACGTCACTGTGGTGCGGCACTTCCCGGCCTGGACGATGGGGGCGGAGGAGAGCGACGAGTTCGACGTCCTGCCGTTGGACGAGAAGGGTGTCGCCCGTCCCTGCTCGTGCACCGCGGAGGTCCTGGAACTGCTGGGCGCGGGCGTGACTGGCTTCCCTGGCGATGCCCCGCCCCGGCCGACGGACGCCGATGCCGCCGGGGTGGCGCCGCAGAGCGTCCACTTGGCCCGGGTGGTGGCAGCTGGACTGCGGCTGACCGAGAAGCGTGTCGTCGAGCGCGACGGCCCGATGCCGAAGAAGTACGCCCCAGCGGCGGCCAAGGACCTGGACCCGCTGAGCCAGTTGATGCTCATGACGGTCGGGTTGCGGCACCTGACCCACGCGGTGGACGGTATCGCGCTGGAGACGATCGACACCCCCGACGGCCTGAAGCGGCAGAAGCGCAAGGAACGGATCATCGAGGCCGTGTTCGAGCAGGTCGCGAAGCTGTCGGAGCTATGCGACGACGAAGCCGCCGCTCGCGCGACGGCGAGCTGATCCGGGCAGCCAGGCGGCTGGACGCTGCTCACCAGGTGACCGGCCGGCGTTGACCGCCAGTTCAGAGGCGGGGTGACCAGCCTGGCGGGGTGAGCGCGGTGTCGGTCAGGATCCGCGTGACCGTGCCGTCAAGGGTGCTGTCCTCGCCGATGACGTGTTCGACGCCGCCGGGCAGGAGGTCCAGCGGCCGGTACCAGCCGGCCATCTGCTCGGCGCTCACCTCCGCGGACAACGGCCGGGTGGCGTGGCGCCGCACCGTCTCGTCGAAGCCGATGTCGAGGTAGTAGAGGAAGCTACGCCCGCGGTGGCCGGCCACCAGGTCGGTGAGCATCGCGCCGTACCGGCCGGCGTCGAGAATGCCCTCGACGACGGTGTGGAAGCCGCTGTCGAGCGCGTGCGAGGCAACCAGGCCGATCAGGCCGATGTTCGCGCCGCCGGCGACGTCCCGCTCACGGAGCACCTCACGGCGCAGCAGGTCCTGCCCGACGATGGCCAGGCCGCGGCCGTACGCGGAGCGGATCCGGGCGGCCGTGCTCGACTTCCCGGCGCCGCTCGGTCCGCGCACCACCACCAGCACCGTGTCCGTGCTGCCCGTCCCGGCACCGGCCCTCACGGCGGAGGGCTGCTCCACGCTGTCGTCCACACCGCGGACCGTACCCACGGCCAGGGCTGGCAACTCGGCTGGGCCGGTTGTTCGACGGGTGAAGCGGCCCTCGGCCGTCGCGTGCCTCGTCTGGGCACGAGTGGACGGTGCCACATCCGTGCCCCTACGCCAGGGCCCGCCCGGGCTCTACCATCGCCTCATGACCGTAGAGCTGACGACCCGTCTGGACGACGCACTGGTCCGCGAGCTGAGGGAGCGGGCGGCGAGTGCGGGCATCGACGTCGACACCCTGATCGGCCGGGTCCTCACCGCCGATCACCTGGCCGCCAGCGGCACCCGCGAGGAGCGGATCGCCCGTGCCACCGCGCTGGCCGCCGCGGCCGTTCACGACTGGAACCGCGCCGGCCGCCCCGAGGACGACGGCGTCGACTTCGACGACCTCTTTCTCCGGTGACCGCCCTGCCCTATCGGGCCCGGCTGTCGGCCGAGGCTGCCGCCCTGGTGCGCACTGTCCTGACCGACGACCAGGTCAAGCAGTTGCAGGGCGGGCTGGAGCAGGCGATGGCCGATCCGTGGTCCTGGCCGGCCAGCGACGGCGACGACCTTGACGACAGCATCCGGCAGATCGTCCTTCCGGACCTGATCGCCCACTACGTGGTCCTTCCCGACCCGCCCGTTCCGCACCTGTGGGTGATCACTCTCACCGTGCTGTAGCCCCGCGCACGGCCGACCGTCGGCTCGGCGGCTCGCTCTGGCTTCCGGCCTGCCGGATCATGGCGAACTCCTTGGGCCGGCGCCTCTCCCACGCGTTGATCACCGCCTCGTCGGTGTGCCGGAACAACATCTCCACCTCCCCGGGCCGGCCGTCGGCCGCCACCAGCCGCAGGCGGCACCTGGACGCGCCACTCTCGCGGCACGCGTGCCCGCTCACCCGCACGGGATCTCGGTGTGTCCGAGGACCTGCTGCTGCAGGCGGTCGACGACTCCCGCTGGAGGGTGAGCTGAGCGCCTCGCCTCCCACCTTGGGCGCTGTTGAGACCGCGGAGCGGTAGGGTCCGGCCGGCACAAGGCCGGATCACCGGCGCAGATACGGGCCACTCCCGGGGGCGCGGCTGGGGGCCGGCTGCCGGCTCGCCCGCGCCCTGCCGATGGCATGGAAGCGAGCAGGCCGTCGCGCGCCGGAGTGCTGGGGTTGCCACGGTCGAGGCGGGGTGCGAGGCGACATTGCCGGAGGGCACTGCGGGGGACCGCCGGGGGCGGTTTCGGACGTTCGGGGTTCGCACCAGGGAAGAGGCTGGCCTGCACTGCGGGTGGGGCATAGGTCTGGTCCGGTCTGTCCGTCCTGCTCGTGGGCGGGGCGCCGGTGGCGGTGGGACTGGCCGGATAGTGCTGTAGCACCTTGCTCTCAGTGCTGTAGAGAAGCCAATCTCAGTGCTGTAGAAATACACAGCACTTGACGGACTGAGGGGGCAGCACCATGACGTTCCAGTACCAGCCGCTGGCCAACGGCATCAGCACCGACCATCCCGTTCCCGACCTGCCGTTCGTCGACGACACTCACATCCCCCTGGACGAGGGTCCCGAGGCGATCGAGGCCGTCGGCAGGGGTGCCGGCAACGGCATGTGGGGCCGCTACGACAACCTCCCGGACGGCGCCTGGCACGCCTTCACCACCGACCCGATCCGCCACGACTACGGCTGGTCCGTGCGCTACCACCCCCTCCACGGCCGCACCGTCCTGCTGATGAGCGACAACGACATCGCCTCCATGCACAGCCACTGGGGCGGTTCCGAGCTGCTTTTCCGCGCCGGCGGGTACTGGTGGGACGGCACGGCCTGGTACCGGCCGGGTCAGATCTGGCACCCCGTCCACCAGCGGAACGAGCACCGCAGGGTCACCGCACCTGTCACCGTGACCGCCGCCGACCTTCTCGACGCGAGCGCCGACCCCACCCGCGCCTACGTCGCGAAGGTCGCGAACTTCCAGCCCGGCGCCGGAACGGCCCGCACCTGGATCGACCACCTCGCCCTGTGGGCCCGCACCCAGAACACCCGCCCCGGCGCCCTCCCCCTGGAGCGGGCCGTCGTCAACCTCGCCAGCCCCGAACTCGCCGCAGACCAGCTCATCGGAACCCCCGAGGTCGCGGCCCTCGCCGGGATCTCCGCCTCCACCCTGCGCTCGTACATCACCCGAGGCGAGAACTCCGTGCCGATGCCGCAGGCCACGGTCGGGGGCCGCAACCTGTGGTCCAAGCCGGTCGCCACCGACTGGGCCGAGGCGCGCCGGCGATCGGCCGAAGGCGTGGAGACGATGCTCGCGGCCGGAGACGAGAAGGACCTGTCACCCGGGGCCGCCGAGGTTCGCGCCCGATTCGCCTCCCGCTTCTTCCACGCGCTGTGGCGGCCGGCCATGCGCAAGAGGTGGGTCCTGCGCAGCCGCAACGAGACAGACGTGCAGGACGTGGCGAACGAGCTGGCGTGGAGCGTCGCGGCCAATCTGAACGAGCTCATCCCGGCGGAGCCGCTGAGCGCCACCGTCCGGCACGCCGTTCTGGACGTGTGGTCCGACAGCCTCGAACTGCAGCGCCGCGACCCCTCGTTCGAGCTCAACTCCTTCCACCTCAGCCTGAGCGTTCCGATCGCCAAGATGCTCGACTGGTACATCCGGCACGACCCGTCCTGGGCGATGATCACCCTGCGGGAGATCCAGTACGAGGCTTCCTCCCGGCTGGGGATCTCCGCCGGGCTCAGCGGCCGGGCTTTGCGCCGGTCCCTGTCGATGGACGGCAAGCTCGACGAGGCCCTGCGGGAGGAGTACCTCGACCGCGTCCTGGCCGCCGACGAACCGGCCTGACCCGAACCTCGATGTCCCCACCCGCCGCATCAGCGTCCCAGCCGCGTGACGAAGCGCCTGTCCGCGGCTGCCCTTCCCCATCCGCTGTGAGGCTGAGCCAAGCCTCATGAACGACGGCCGGCCGAACTGGACGATCCCGGGCACCCGCCACGTCTGGCTCGATGACCTGCGCAGAGCCGCGAAGGCCAAGCTGCCAGTCAAAGTCACCGACCGTGCTCTCTCGGAAAATGCCCAGTTCGTTGCCGGTGAGCGGGCCCCGCGCATCATGGCGGTGCGGGGCCCGCCCGGCTGGCGGGCCGGTGTCGGACGTCAGCGCCGCAGCGGCTCGGCCTGGCCTCCGGCCTGCCGGATCAAGGCGAACTCCTCCGGCCAGCGGGCCTCCCACGCGCTGGTCACCGCCTCCCCGGTGTGCCGGAACAGGAGCTCCACCTCCCCGGGCCGGCCATCCGCCGGCGCCAGGCGCATCCGGCACCTGGGGTCGCCGCTCTCCCGGCACGCGTGCCCGCCCACCTGCAGGGGCAGGCCGGCTGCGGGATCCGTCAGCAGGTCCGCCAGCCGGTCGTGGTCGAGCCGGTGGCCGGGGAGGAACTCCAGATCGAACTTCCAGGAGTCGGCGAACGTCCCAGCGGTGGTCCAGCCGGTGACCAGCGCCGGCACACCGGCCGCGATGAACACCCCCACCCGGCGCAGCAGGGCGCTGCCGAGCCAGTGCGGGCGGGGACCTGCGGTGGTTGGATCGAACCAGTTCAGGTCCCGGGCCTCTTCCCCGGTGGCCGGTCCGGTGTTCCAGAGCGGGCGGTGGCCTCCGTCGCGGAGCTCGGCCTCGAAGTCGGCGGTCAGGATGCGCCATTGCCCGGCGGAGATGCCTCGCAGGACCACGCTGGCGTTGGTGCCGGCCAGCCGAAGGACGGGGGCGCCGGTCCGGTCGCGGTCGGTGCGCAGGCCGGGGACTCCGCTGACCTGGTTGTCGATGTCGATCGAGGGCAGGACGGTGCTGACGAACCAGCGCAGGTAGGCCGGCGTGGAGGTCAGCTTGAGCTGCAGGCCGTGCGGGGTCGGGCTGACCTGCTCGAAGCCGAAGGGGGCGACTACCGGCTCAACCGGCCACGCGCAGCACTGCATGATCCACCACTCCAGCTTCTCCTGGGCCGGGTCGGCGGGGTGCGGCACCGTCGGTGAGCCGGGGCCCAGGGTGGTGATGTGCCGGACGGCCGTCTGGTGCGGCTCGCGGGTGAGCCGGGAACGCTGGGCTGCGAGGCGGGTGAGCTTGGCCGGGTTCACGGCTTGTCCCTTCCGTGCCGCCGGCCCGGCGCGTCGGGATCGTCGATCGGGGTGCGATCGGATGGTGTTGAGCAGCGACTACGGGCGGCTCTACGGAGCCTTCAGGCCGGGGATGCGGGAGGGACCGGTTCCCGCTCGGCGTGGCCGCCACACGGCCCATCAGATCATCTTCCACCGGCTGGCCGGATGCAACGACCCCGGCGCGCGTGTCCGCGGCCTGGCCGTTCCGTGCTCGGCACCCGCTGGCGTCAGCGTCAGCGCCGGGTCGAGACCCCAGGCGGTTGATGGCATGTTCGCGCCCGGAAAGTCGCAGGTCAAAGCCCTGGTCATGGTCGATCGAAGGGTCTAGTGTCTCCGCCACGGCAGCCCCACCACATCACCACCGGGCTGCCGGGCAGAGCAGCCGTGCCACGCCCCCGGCACGGCCGGCCTCCCACCGGCCGGGTCCCGCCGAGCGTCCCCCGTCGCTCCCGGGCCCCGGCCGCTGCCACGCCGCCGCCTTCACGGCAGATCCTGGACGTTCGTCAGCCAAGGGAGGTGCCCTGGCTCGTGGCTGACGCGTCCCGACAGGCCGGCGCGGAACCGGCCGGCAGGCTGGGGGGAGTTGTGCTGCCGGCCGGCCCGCCGGGCTTCACGCGGGACCGGACCTGCTTGGCGCCGCATGGTCGGGCCGACGTGTGGTCAGCCGGTGAGCAGCCACTGCCTGTTCGCGATGACCTGTGTGACGAACTGCCGGACCTGATCGACGCAGGGGGCCGGCGCGCTGGTGGAGGCGAAGGCCCGGCCGAAGCTGTCCGTGTCGAGGAGGCCCTGCCGGTCCAGCTCGGTGAGGATGGCGCGGGCCTGGACGGAGGAACGGACGCCGTAGCCGTTCGTGGTGCTGGTGAGGGCGGCGATCTGCTCCGCTGCCCGCTGGATGGTGAGCTCCTGGTCGGAGTTGAGCCTCATGAGGCCTCCGTGGCTGTTGGGGTGCCTCACCTTGCAATGCCGGAGCTGTCAGGGCAAGCGTTTTTGCAGGTCAACGCAGCGGATCCACCCGCTCAAGGGCGAGCAGACCGGGCAGACGTGACGAACATGACCGAATTGCGTTGAGAGGGATGAATCAGCACAAACGCGAGACGGGGTTGGTATGGGCAAGCAGGCGCGGCAGAAGCGGTCGGCGAAAGACCACAAGCGGATGACGCCGCACCACCCGGCGGAGCGGACGGACGTGCCCGCCTCGGCGGCTGTGCCGGTGCGGGCGCCGGCTGCCGCATCGGCGGCGGCCTATTGGGAGTTCGGCTCTCCCTGGGCCGACTTCCTCGCCCCGTACCCGACGGTGGCTGACGCGATTGCCGCGGCGGAGGAAGCCGGTGCCTTGACGTGTCTCACCTTCGAGGAATGGGGCCAGTACGAGCGAGGCTTCCGCCGAGGACCGGACGGCTGGTCCTACGAGGTGACGCTGTACCCCCGGGCGCAGCTGCGGGAGCTGGTGAAGGCGTGCTGGCTCAACGCGGACGACCGGGACCAGGCGGTGGAGCAGCTGCGGCGGGCCCTGGCGGAGTACGTGCCGGAGGCACTCCGCGGTCCGGAGGTTGAGGTGGTGCACCGGCCGTCGACCACGACGGTGCCACGGATCGGTTGGACGCAGTGCCTGCCCGCAGCCGGGCTGGAGACCTGGGAGGACGTGCACCTGGCGGAGAAGGACCTCGCTCTGCACGACCTCGCGACGGTTGCCGAGGGCCAGCCTGACGGCCTGGGGTACGCCTCGACGGTGTCGGCGCGGACCGTCGCGCTGTTCCGCTCGCACGGCCTGGCGGCGCAGGCCTGCGCCGGATGCGGCATGGCGGTATCCGACCGTCACCCGCACTGGCCCGGCGTCTGGGCGGCCATGGAGCACGAGTTCGGACCGACCTGCGACCGGTCCCTGCTCGGCCGCCCCGAGTCCGAGCAGCGGGTCGGGCACGTGGTCGAGGAGGCCGACGCCCGGCCCGCCCAGGAGCTGACGGGTCAGGAGCCGACGGTCGTCTGCCAGAACTGCGGGGTGCGGGTGAGCGATCAGCACCCCGACTGGCCGGGCACGTGGGCCGAGGCTGGCAGGCACAGCGACCCGGTCTGCGCCGTGGTCGGCTTGATCGGAGGCGACGACGCCGGAGAGTACGACCTGCTCGACTGCGTCTACCCACACGTTCCCGAAGGCGTGGACAGTCCAGCTGCCGCCGCGATCGCCGCCGCGAAGGAGGCGCGCTACTTCCGGCGGCACTGACCAGGCCTATTCGGCGGGGTTCTCGCCGCGCAGGTACTGCCGGGCCGAGAAGCCGATGACGCCGAGGAGACCCAAGCCACCTGCGGCGAACGTCACCAGAGGACTGAGGTCCATGGCCGTGCCGCCTGCAATCAGGGCGGTCGCCAGGAAGAAGACCATGATCAAGCGGTAGAACACCTGCGGCATTTCTTCCTCCAGCTGAGTTCGACGCGCTCCTGATGTGCAGCCCGGCCGCCATCGGGTGGTCGCGTTCCCGCCCGGACACGCCCGCGGTGGTCAGGGCGCTACGGTGACCCGGACACGGCGACCAAGGAGGTCCGATGCCCCAGGGCAGGCAACCCGCCCACACCGCCGTCACCAAGGCCCTGCGGACCCGGATCGCCGCCGGCGAGTGGCCACCAGGTGAGCGCCTGCCCTCACGGGCCGCCTTGGCAGCCGAATACGGCGTCGGCGACGCGGTCGTCCAGCGCGCCCAGGAGGCCCTGATCCGCGAAGGCCTGCTCGACGGCCGGGCCGGCTCCGGCACCTACCTCTCCCAGGACCGCCCCCGGCACCAACTGCGCCTGGACGCCGACGCCAAGTTCGGAGTCCGCCCCGGACCAGCCGGACACTGGGCCCTGCTGTGCCGCAGAGAGGACCCGGTGACCTTCGCGTACTTCGTCCAGGACCGCCCGCTGCTCCTGGCCCGGGCCGCCGAGGGAGTTGTTGGTGGCAAGGGCTACCTGGTGCGTGCCGCGATCGCGGATTCCGGCGACGCGCAGGTGCTGGGCCTGCTGAAGGGGGAGGCGGTCACACTCCTCGGCGGCGGTCAGGGCGCCGAGCAGGTCGTGGTGCCCGGGCGGTACTGGGACCTCCTGCTGCCGTAGAGGCGCGCACCGCGCGGGCTAGCTGACGGCTTGCCGTTCCCGGGCGGCGGCGTAGCGGGGCTTCGGGGCGTCGGGGCCGGGACGCCCCTGCTCCAGAGCGTCCTGCACGCACTCGATGAACGCCTGGAACTCGCCGCTGGGCAGCACGTCGTGCAGCAGGAGGGTGGTGTGCCAGGCCTCGCGGAAGCCGTCCGCCTGGTCGTCCAGGTCGCCGATGGCGGCGTGCAGGGCGTTGTCGAAGCAGCGGACGAAGCCGGCGCCCGGCAGGGGGCCGCCGCGGGTCTCCCGGTCTCTGGCGAGTCCGTCGAGGGCGGCCTGGGCGTAGGTGTCGAGCATGGGCTCGGGCAGGATGTCGGCCAGGGCCCCGGCCGCGGTGACGGCGAGGTGGTAGCGGGCGGGCCAGTTGCGGCGCAGCTCGAAGCGCTCGGCCAAGCAGCCGGCCAGGGCAGTGCGGAAGTGAAGTGTGTCCACACCGGTAGGAAGCCACGCGAACCGCGGTCCGGTGTGCTCGACCCGCTGAGGCGTGCGGAAGTCGTACAAGCCGCAGGTTCACGAAGACCCCGACCGGGGCAACTCACCTGCCACGGCGCGGAATACTCAGCAACGGACAACCAGCAACTCGCAGACAGGAGTAGTCGTGACCGAGCACACCCGCCCGCCGATCCGGTTCGTCCCAGGGGGCCAGCCCGGTGAGCGAAAGACCTGGACCGTCGCTGTCGACAATGACCCGCAGGTGTCGCTGGAGATCTGGGCCGAGCTCCCGCCCCTGCTCCCCGACGGCCTCTACCCGCCCGGGAGCGGCGCTGCGACGGCGGAGGACGGCTGGCCCAGGTAGGGCTCGGCCGTTGGCCCCGCAGCGCAAGGTTGACTACCCGGCGTCGCGGTTCGGCTCCTTATCGACGGCGTGCTGGGGCCGACCTGGTAGGACCGGATCGCCGCCGGGCGACGTCGTCCGCAGCCTGCGGACCAGACCTCCGGCAAGCAGCGTCCCGCACAGCTCGGCTGCCTGATGCCCGGACGCCCGGCTACCGGGCGGCCGGGCCGCAGACCACCAGCGCGGCCCGGTTGGTGCGCCGCTCCCACCAACGTGCCCAGAGTGCCTGGGCGGCACCGAGCGGGTCTTCGGTGCCGCCGGTGAGCAGTTCCTGAGCCCGGCGGCTCACCTCGTCCGCGGGCAGGTCGGTTCCGGTCATGCCGGGACAACGCGCACGCGCGGGGGCGGGTCACCGTGTTCACCCGGTCGGGTCCGGCCCCTCGTCGGCCGGGCCTGCCGCCCGCGCGCCGGCCGGCGCCAACGCTTCGATCCGGAAGCCGCGGGGAAAGCCGTGCGGGCTTCCGGAGGGCGGGAATGGGAGGTAGCCGAGCTGCATCGCGGCGCCGTTCACCGCTTGGTTCGAGTTGAGGTCCGCGTGGGCGGCGAAGAGGTCCTCGGCGTGCTGCATCAGCACCGCCGGCCGGTCACCCAGCAGCAGGGCCGCCGCCTCCATCGACTCGTCGCGGGTCATCTGCGGAGAGTCCTCGTAGAGGGCATCGGCCAAGGCGGCGAGAACGTCCGAGATGACGCGCTGAGCCATGGTCAGGTTGCGTGTACCCCGGCGATGCTGGGGCAGTTCGGTGATCGCTTCGACAGTCACGGCAGCCACGATTCCACCGCGACCTCGGGCCGGGTGGATCGAGGGCGCGAAATCGAGCCAACCACCGGCCCTCGCGCGGCGGCCCCGACACAGCGAGGCGGTGGACCTGAAAGACTGGCGATCATGAGTACCGACCGGCGCCCGCTGTGGCAGCCCTTCTCCGAGCCGGCCACCGACACCGCGGCCCCGCCGCCCAGCGGTGCCCGGCTCCTCGCGGTCGAGCGGGCACCCTTCCTGGAGCCCTCCGCCGATCCGGCCGAAGCACCCGAGGTGCCCGCCTCTCGCCGCCCGCTGGGCCACGGTCCCCTGGCGGCAGCAGACGTGCCGGACGACCAGAACTGACCTCACCAGACCCGGGCCGGAGGCGCACTCGACCGGGTCCGCGGGCCTGCGGCCGGATCACCAGAGCGTGCCCTGGTGGACTTCGGCAGGCACCGCGAACTGGCGCGCTCGGGGTGCGGGAAGTTCCGGCTGCGGCCCGGCCTGTCGTTCGGCCGTCAGCCGGTCAGCGAGACGCTGCCCGCGCCGGCGCCCGCCCCTGGTGTAGGCCCGGGCGCGGTGCCTGGTCTCCTCCGGCCACGGCAGAAGCGTCATCAGGTGGTCCACGACCAGGCTCGCGGTGGTGAACGGATCGGCGAGCAGGGGCACGGCAACGTCGCTGGCGCGGGTGAGCTGCAACGGATCCTCGCGGACCCGCACCACCGTCCAGCCGGGTCGAAGCTGCTCGATTTCCAGGGCCTTGCGCAGGTCCCGCTCGTGGGAGTCCCGGTGCCAGTAGGACCCGTCGAACTCGACGACCACCCCGCTGTCCCCCACGGTGGGGAACACCATGTCCAGCCGCCACACCCCCGCGGCCGCCCGCAGCCGGTGCTGCTGCGCCCCGCCGGTCAGGACGTGCTGGAGCTCGGCGAACAGGTCGGTCTCCTGCCGTGAGATCCCGGTGCGCCGGCAGCCGGGGCAGGCCTGGTGGCCGAGGAAGACCACGGCCACCATCGCCCGCCAGGGTTCGTGCGCGCGAGGGCACGTCCACCACACGATCTGGTTGGAGCCGGCCGTCACGTCGGCCGGGGTGAGCGCCTGGTTCAGGGTCGGGTGCCAGTTGGCGGCGAGCTGGGGGTTCTCGGTGGCCAGGTCCCGGTAGCGGACCCGGCGCGAGCAGTGCGGGCAGTGAGTGGTGGCCCGCACGCGGCTGAACACCCTGGCGCGGAACTCCCCCGCGCAGTCGCCGCACCGCCACCAGACGACCCGGTGGGATCCTGCGGTGATCTTCGACAGGGGTAGGCCGTCGTTGTGGGTGGGGTGCCATTCCGCGGCCAGCGCGGGGTGTGCCTGCTCCAGCGGGGGCGCTTTCGTCCGCCCTGCGCAGTGCGGGCAGCCGGTGGCGGAGACGGCCCGGTGCCGGACCTTGGTCGTCCAACGGTGGCCGCGAGCGCACTTCCAGGTGATCTTTCGGGCGGAGTTGGTGAGGACCTCCGCCGGGTCGATGTCCGGGTGGGCGTCCACGTCGATCTGCGCGACCAGGTCGGCCAGTTCGCTCAAGGGCCGGGCCTCGGTGCCGTCCCGGCCGCAGCGCCGACATCCGGTGCCCCGAACACGGTTGGCTATTCGCGCCTCGAAGTCGTGGCCGCGAGAGCAGCGCCACCACACCTTCCGGTTGGAGCCGGGGCCCACGCTGTCGGCGGCGACGGTGTTGCGGGGATGCCACTGTGCCGCCAGCTCGGGCATGTGTTCGGCCAAGGTGACCTGCCCCGGCGCCACGTAGCCCGCGCACCGGGGGCAGCCGCCGCCGGCCACCCGGTTGTGAACAGCGGCCTGCCAGACGTGCCCGGCCGGACACTGCCAGAACACCCGACGATGCGACCCCGGACCGATCGTCGCCCGGTCCAGGCCGCCGTTCAGCGTGGGGTGCCACTGCGCGGCGAGCTCAGGATGCTCATTGACGATGAAGCGCGTACGACGGGTCATGATCACGAACCGTAGGCGGGCACACTGACAGCCGGACCGGCCCCTGACCTGGACGAACGCCGCGTCCGGCCATCGCAGAGCGGGGAGGACGCCCCATCGCCCGGAACTCCAGCTGGAGTTGACTTTGCGTGCACCCCGGGAGCGAAAGTCAACCCCAGCTGGAGTCCCGAACCACGCCCCACCACCGTCCCAACCGAGCCGGCCCCGGTGAGCGGCCGCTCGGGACCCCGCCACGGACGCGGCCGCGGGCCCTCCTCCCGGGGCTGGTTACTGGGTAGGGCCCCGCGGTCCGGCTGCGGACGGCTACCGTCGTCAGTACAGGGACCGGCCACCGGCCGGCACAAGCCGACAGGAGAGGGGGGTGGGGATGAGCGCCCAGCCCGCCGAACACGGTGGAGGCCGCTTCGGGCTACCGCCGATGGACACCGTGCAGGAACTGCGTGCCGCCCTGCAGGCCGGCTACGGCTTCGCCGGCGACGCCGAGCACCTGGACGGCGAGCTCGCCGCCCAGCTGCTGCGCCGGGTCCCGGTCGACCAGGTCGCCGACGTCGCGGAGGTCGGCACGGTGATCGACCTGGCCGCCGTCGCCGAGATCGTCGCCGCCTACCGGGGCCGGGTACTGCTGGCCGCCGACCGGGACGTCGCAGACGCGGTCGACGAGACCGTCTACGACCTGCTGGCCCGGCAGGGCGCCGAATGAGCGATCCGGACCAGCAGGGTCGCGCGGTGGTCGCCGTCGTGACCGAGCGAGCCGCCCAACGCGCCAAGGAGCTCGGCGCCGAGGAAGTGGTGGAAGGCCTGCGCCGCGAACTGGAGCACCAGCCCCGCCTCGGCCGGCTGATCCGCGCCGTCGCCGAGGGCACCCAGCAGGTAGAGCTCTACTCCACCCGGATCGAGGGAGACGCGGCGGCCGGCCGCCCGGCCATCAACACGGTGCACGCCTACGCCCCCGCTCCACCGTGGCCGCCGACCGTGCGCATCGCCGCCATCGTCCCCGAAGACCCGCCCCGACCCCAGCCGTAGCCGGGCCGGACCCAGGTGAGACACCCCGGACCTCGGCCTGCTCTGCCACCGGGCGCAGCCCGGTGCCAGGCAGCAACGGCCCTGGCCTCGCGCAACCACGAGCGCGATGATGGGAGGCGGGGAAGGAAGAAGGTGGTCGCCATGAAGACGGCCCACGTGCACGTCGGCGAGAGCTACCTGGTGCGCGTGCCCCAGCGGCTGCCGTACGACCGCTACCCGCCGGGCGACACCGAGCGCAGCGTCCGGATGCACTGGCTCAGGTTCATCAGATCCGGCGAGGAGTTCGAGCTGACCGTCACCGAACCGCCGGAGGCGGACGGCGAGCACATGGTGGCCGGGCTGATCGTGGAGCCGCACTCCGGAGTGCGGGTGCAGCTCACGGACGACCAGGCCGAAGGCCTCGGTCTGCCCCCGGGAGTCGGGTACGTCGTCAGGGGCAGCCTGGAGGACCTTGCCAGCACCCGGGTCGAGCTGATGAGCGCCACCCCGATGACCGTCCCGGTGCGGTGGCTCCGCCCGGTCGACGCAGCTCGAAGCGGTGGCGAACCGGAAGCTGCCGACCAGCGTCCGACGGTCGGCTGACCCGGGCCTGGCGGGACTCACCAGGGACGGGGGCTCCGCTGCCGAGGGCCGGCTGATCCGTGGTGGTACTCGGCCACGGCCGAAAGGAGCTGGTACCGCGCCCACGCCAACCGCTCGTCGAGGCCTTGGCCCGCCGCCACGGCGTCCGGGTGGAACCCGACCAAGCCGGCTTCGTCGCTCAGCTTCCGCAGCGCGGACGCCAAGCCCGACAGGGCGGCCTCCCACGACACCAGGTCGCCCAGGGCGGCCCGCACTACGGTGTCGACCACACTCACCGGATTCAGGCCCGCCGAGCGGGCTTGCCCGGCATGCTCGTGGAGCTCGTCAGCGTCGGTGGACAGCACGTTCTCCTCCCACCCGGCGACCTGTTCCTCGCAGGCTTCGACCAGGGCCCGGGACCGCTCGACCAACTGCTCCAAGGCCGCAGTGGGCAGCCACTGCGGCCGTCGGGCGGCGGGGACGGTCGGGGTGGCGGCGGTCAGGTCCAGGGCGGCCCGCCCCAGGTCGAGGGAACGTCGTTTGGCCATGCTGTTCCAACGAGCCCGCTGGATTCGGCGATGTGGCCGCGAGAACGGGAAGTCCCACACCCGCCGTACCCGTTCCGGGGCAAGGTCACTGGCCCCGGGTGGCTGCCGCGAGGAACGCCCGGGGTCTCCTCGCTGTTGGCCGGCGGCCGCCTCGGCCGGACCACCCGGCTGAAGGTGGATGCCGGGGCACCGCGGAAACGTCGGGTTGTGCCGGCAGGTACGAGCTGCTCCCCGAGGGAGGTGGTCTCCCCCACCGGGCCGGTGACGGCGCTCGCGAGGTTCGCGTCGCCAGTGGAGCACTCCACGGTCGGCTCGTCCACGATCACCGAAGCGGCGGTCTTCTCGGCCGACTCCACGGGCACGGCGGTCGCACCGCTGGTCCCGGCCGGGCGGCCGTGGCCCTTGATGCCGTGCGCGGGACGGCGCTCCAGGCTGTTCCAACGCTCGATGGTGGCCCGGGTCCAGAAGGCGACGCCGTAGAAGACGGCGTCCGGCTCGGGGAGCCGGGTCGCCTTGCTCCCGCGGTAGTACGACTCCATCGTGGACTTCGTCGGCCGGCGCTCGTGGGGGACCGCCATCCGGGCCTCCTCCAGGGTGAGAAGCTCACGGCCGCGGACCCACGCCCGCAGGTCCTGCTCGCCGAGTGCGTCGGCCTGGGCGATCGTCAGGTCCCCCACGACGCCTTCCTGCTCCTCCTCCAGGAGGACACGGCGGACCTCGGCGCGCAGCTGCTCCGCGCTGAGGGCGCAGACGTCCGTCGCCGCCGGGACCTGCGGCAGGTTGTCGGTCTTGGTACGCGGCAGGTGGCTGGCCAGGAAGCGGGCCTGCTCCAGGTCGTAGAGCTCCTTGGTGCCGCGGCCGCCGCCGGCGACCGGGGTGAGGGCCTTGAAGGCTCCGAGGTTGCGGAGTGTCCCGACGGCCTTGCCGGCCAGGACTGCCACGTCCTCGCGGTCGACGACCTTGCGTCCGAAGCTGATCACGATGCCCTCCCTCAGAACCGCCAGCCACCCGACGTGACAGGATAATGTTTACCATGGATTTCTAATCACGTCTACTTCGAGGCCTGCCCTCCCTGGATGGGAGGGCGTGGATGTCGGCCCCTTCCCCGTCGTCCGGCGGTGGATCCGAGGGTGGCGTGACTTTGTAACTTGTTGCGAAGTTAGAGCCTGCTGCGCTAACTTCGCAACAAGTTACAAAGTTTCCTTGCTTGGAGGGGCTCATGCTTCAGATCCAGATCGGGCCCGAGCGCCCGGCCCGCTCCGACGACCTGCTCGGCCGCACGACCATCGGTTGGCGAGAGGGGATGAGCGAGGACGAGGCATGGCTGGCCGGCCGGGGCATCTGGAAGTTCAACGCCGATCGCGCCCTCGCCCAGCACGAAGTGCAGATCGTCAACACCGCCGGCACCGTCCTGGCCGTCGCCACCATCACCGGCGTCACCAAGAAGGAGGACCGGTACGCCCTCGAAGGTGACCTGCAGCGCGGCGACCCCAGGGTCGGCCGCCCCACCGCGCACCCGCACCGCTCCCGCAACTCCGTCGGCTACTTCGACGAGTGACAGCCGACCGCACCGCCGCACCTCCCGCACGGCCCCCACTCCCGCCTGGAAAGGCCGCCATGACCACCCGCCAGACCGCCGCTGAGGAGCACCCGTGCCCGCAATGACACCCCTTGGCGCCACCGTCGTCCTGGCCCCCACCTCAGACCCCACGCCGGTGGAGAAGGCCGTGGTCGACGGCATCGTCGGCGACCACGCCCCCGAGACGTTCCTGTGGATCGTCTTCCACCGCCCCGACGGATCCGCCCGCGTCTGGTACGCCTGGACCGCCGGCGGCCACCCCCTCGGTGACCGGATCGACCAAGCCGCCCTCGCCGCCGGGTACGACTGCTCCGACTGGTTCCACATCGGCAGCCGCCACCTGACCAAGCACACCCGCGGCCGCGTCACCACCGACGCCTACCCGCTGCGCCCCATCGAGGCCGATGTCCGCAACGGCGTGCACGCACCGGAGAGCGAACGGGACGGCCTCCGACGCGTCATCGACACCGCCTGGTCGCAGTGCGGCCGGCCGCGCCGGACGCCGACACACGGAGTCGGCCCCTGGCTCGGCGTCGGCCCGGCCCTGCTCACCCGGGCGTAGGCCAGCGACCCCGACGCCTCAGACCTCAGCCACCCGGCTGACCCCAACCCCCTCACGCACATACCCGCTGACCCACCGGCACCCGAACCCGTCCACCGCGTCCGGACGCAGCCCGCTCAGGTGCTCCCCCGCGGCGTCGACCAGGGCGGCGAGGGTCGGAGCGGTCCACACCAGGCTGTCCGGTTCCTCGCCGTCGTCCTGCGGCTCGGGCCGCTCGGTGGCGACCCACCCAACGGCCGGGCTGTAGAGCACCCCCTGGAAGGACTCCGTCCCCGTGTCCTCGTCGAAGCCGGTCTGCTGGAAGAAGTGCACCGTGACGGTGCCGGCGCGCAGCTGCTCCAGCAGCTCGGCACCGGCACCGGGCGAGGTGTCCAGGTGCTCCTGCAGGCCCGCAGCGGCGAACTGGCCCAAGTCCTGGTCGCCGTCTCCCGGGACCGCCAGCAGCCACCGCTCCAAGTTCCAACCGGCCTGCTCCGGGTGGATCGAGTGGAAGCCGCCCTCCTCCACCACCGGCTCCCCCGCCCCCGGATCGCCGGCGGCGGGCGGCAGTTCCACGCAGGGCGGCGCGTAGATCCCCGCCTGGTGCAGCTGTCGGCGAAGCCGCCCCTCGTCCTCGGGCGACACCCCGCGCACAGCGGTCAGGAACACCGCCAGGACCTCCTCCATGGCGGACGCGGTGGGTTCCACCCCGCCCGGCAGGCGCAGCGGCTCCCCCAGCATGATTGCGCGGACCGTCTCGGCGAGGAGCACGGCCGCCTCCCTGCTCCCCAACCGGGGGGCCTGGCCGGGGCCGTCGCCGCCGTCTCCCCGGCCTGCCCCAGCCGACCCATCGCGCCCGACATGCTCTGCGCTGTACACCATCGACCCGCTCCTCCCCAGCCTTGCGCCGCCCGCCCCCGCGGTATGCAGGACGCAGCGGCTACTTTCCGAAACTGGCCCCAAACTGTCAGTACCCATAGATACCCTCCAAGGCGAGCGGCCGGAGCCGCTTTCGACCTGATGGAGGGGCACGGGTGGACACGGTCTCCGCGCGGTTCGCGCAGCTGCAGAATGACGTACGACAACGGCACGCCACCGCGGCCGCGCTGCCCCCCGGCGCTGACGGCCGCTCCCAGGCGTTCACCGACCTGGTGGCAGCCACCGACAGCCTCCTCGCCTACGCCACGCAGGTGCCCGGCCTCCGCGCGGAGCCCGCGCGGCACGCCACCGAGCAGTTCGTGATGTGGACCCGCCGCGGCGCCGCCGCCATCGCCGCCCTCACCGCAGCCGCCGTGATCCCCGGCTGGATCGCCTGGGGTTGGCTGCTGCTCCTCCTCCCCCTCCTCCTGGCCGCCCTGAGCGCCGGCTGGAAGGCCCAGCCGCTGCCGAAGACCCAGCCCCACCGGCGACACCGTGCCAGCGCCGCACTGCTCGCCGCCTGCGCCCTGCTGCTCGCCGCGGTTGCCACCGGCACGCTCAGCGCCTGGTTCGTCGTCGCCGCCCTGCTCTGCGCCGCCGCCAGCTTCATCACCGGCCTGCCCGACGACCCCAACGGGAGCACCAAGTGAGCACCCCCTACGGCGACGCGGAGCACCAGGTCCGCCGGCTCAGCCGCTCGGTGGACGACGTCGAATCCGACCTCCGGGGCCTGCGCGAGGAGCACGAGCAAGAAACCGGTGAGACCAGCAGGCGCCTGGACTCCGCCGAGTACAAGCTCCGCGAGCAGGCCGACGAGATCGACAGTCTGGAGCAGCGGGCCGACGAGATCGACGACGAGAACAAGGAGGTGCGCACCCTGGTCGAGGACCTCGGCCAACGAGTCGCCTGGCTGGAGCGGCGCGTTCGCACCGCCGCCGGCGGGGAAGCCGTCGACCTGGACGCCACCGACACCGAGATCGACCAGCTGGTCACCAAGGCCGCCGCCGGGCGGGCCGCCGAAGCCCGGCTGCTCCCGGCGGCCGATCGCGCCCGCCATCACCACAGCCTGCTCGCCTACAACGAGGCGACCACAGCCCTGGAGCAGGCCCGCACCGCGGTCCTGGCCGCAAGCGGCACCCTCGCCGGCGCCGCGCTCGGCAGCGACGCCTTCACCGAAGCCGCCACCGCCTACCGCGCGGCCACCACCAAGCTCAGGACCACCACGGCACAGACCGACCGGCTGAGGGGCGCCGCCGCCACCGCCCGCACCGCCCTCGACCGCGACCAAGGCCTCGACCAGACCCTGACCGAAGCCGCCGAAGCGGGCCAGGACGCCCACGACCAGCTCGTCCGGATCGCCCGCGCCCGCATCAGCACAGCCGTCGCCGGAACCGGCCTCCTGCCCGTCTGGTTCACCACCGCGCTGGGCCCGATGCCACCGCGCACCGACACCGAGGAATGGCTCGACGCCGCCACCGACGCCCTGGTCTACCGGATGCTGTACGGCGTACGCGACGAAGTGCTCGCCCTCGGCCGCATCCCCGCCCAGGCCACCGCCCGGCAGCGCGCCGACCACAAGGACGCCGGGCAGGGCCTACGCCGGTGACCCCCACCTCCCCGCCCGAGCCCCTCCCGCTCACCAGCGGCAGGCCGGTCGACCGGGACCTGGCCGACCGGACGATGCACGCCCTGCACCTGGCCGGTCTGCCCATAGCCCACGGCGGCCACGGGCCGGGCGTCCACCTCCGCCCGGCCCAACCACTTGACGACGACGACCGGTGCGACGGCCTGATCGCCCTCCACTGGATCCCCTCTCCGCGCCTGACCGCCGCGGCCGCCACCGAGCAGCACCAGCAACCCGCCCACCGCGCACAACAGCTCGTCGTCAACGCCGTCCAGCACGCCCTGACCTCGATCCTCCCCGCCCTCGGTGCGGCCGCCGCGCAGTCCTTCACCCTGTGGGAGATCCGGGTCGGCCACGCCACCCCTCCCGCAGTCGAACTCGCCTCCCCGCCCCTCCCCCGCCCCACGGGCCCAGCGCCCGTCGCCCCTGGCATCCGACCCGAAATCACCGCCGCCGTCCGGCGCAGCGCCGCCCTCGCCGGCCTGCCCGTCGCCGACCGCCCCGGCGACCCCGGTATCCTCCTGCGCCCCTGCCCGCCCCTCGACGTCGAAGACGACACCACGGGCATCCCCGATCTCGGCTGGAACCCCTCCAGGCGCCTCACCGCCACCCCCGGCCGGGCCGCCTGGAACCTGCGCGAAGCCGTCGAAGACGCCATGCGCCCCACGCTCGCCACCGCCCTCGGCGCCTGCGGTCTCGAAGCGTGGTGGCGCAAGCCCGAGCACCTCCCCGCCCAGCTGCGCGCCTACGGGCCCAGCACCGCCCAGCCAATCCGACGCTGAACCCTGACCCGGCCGCTGCCGAAAGGACGTTCCGAGTGGACCTGTTCGACATGGACGAAGCCGAACTCGCCGCGAGGCTGCAGGACGCCTTCGCCTCCATGACCCCCGAGCGCTCCCCCCGCGCGCAGGCCCTTCACCTGGCCGCTGCCCTGTCCGGGCGTGCCGCCGCCCGGGACAGGGACGGCCAGGCCTGGACGGTGCGCGTGGCCGACGACGGCACCGTCAACGCCACCGCCGCCGACGGCACCGTCGTCATGGGATGGGCGGCCGTCCACCAAGCCGTTCCCGAAGTCCTCGCCCCCTTCGAGACCGGAACCCTTCACCGCCCCCTCGTCTCCGGCGCCGGCAACGAGATGACGGTCGACGCCCGGACCAAGCCGACCTTCCCCTTCCCGGACGACGACGACCTCGAAGCAGCCTTCGACCACGACCCGCGGCACCTCGCAGACCTCACCGCCGCCATCGCGGACCTGCGCCGGCAATCGGAGGCGGCCAGCGTTCCCGACCGCGTCGAACAAGCCGCCGTCCAACTGCGGGCCGACGCTCCCCAGGTCCCGACCCTGGCCCTCAGAGAGCAAGAGCAGATGTGGTGCAACGCCGTCAGCTGCGGCTGGGTCCGCACCGACGCGATCGTGGAAGCCGCTGATCCCGTGTGGGGGATCATCAACCGATCCGGCTACGAGCGTTCCTCCTCCTGGATCCCGCGCGCCGCCACCGAACTCCTCGCCGAACCGCCCAGCGACCTGCCCGCGTTCCTGCGCCACCACCTGCTCAACAACGAAGGCCCCGTCGACCTGATCGCGATCGCCGGCCCCGAAGGCCCCGTCTACAACATCAACAGCGGCGGCGCGCACCGAACGCATCTGTTCCGCATCCTCGGCCTCCCCTGGCTGTTCGCCACCCAGACCGCCCTGATCACCCCCTGGGAGATGACCCGGAACATCAAGGAAGCCGACCACTGGCAAGGCCTGATCGACCACGGCCTCCTCCACGGCACCGTCAACCGCCGCACCTACGTCGCCACCCTGCACATCAGCCACTGCCCCGCCCCGTGGATGCTCGCCGGACCGCAGATCGCCGCGGCGTACAACACCGCCTACGAACGCGCCTACCCCGGAGCCCTCGGCCGCCTCGGCGTCCCGCCCCACGCCCTGACCGACGCGACCGCCTGGGAGGCGTGGCTGCTGACCCCCGCCGCCCAGGCCGCACCCCCAGCGCGCGGGCTCCGGAGGCTCCTGAACCTGCTGCCCCGAGCCGGCCGGGACGCCACCCCTCGGCCCTGAACGGCACCCGGTAGCGGCGGACCGCCCCTTGCGCCGTCCACCAAGCCGGCAGGTTCGGCGTCGGGCACACTGCGCAATCTCCCGAGGACAGGCCGCCGAACCCTGCGCACGGCCAACTCTCTGCGCAGACATTGCGCACCTGTGACCAGCGACGATGGGCAGGATCAGCCGCAGTGGGACCTCTTGCGCAATCCCTACGAGCTGTCTGCGCAGGCGCATCTCTGCGCATGATCATGCGCGGTCGACCATCTGCGCAGAGGGGGATTGCGCAGCGCGATCCCCCTCTGCGCAGACCGGGAACCTGCTGCCGCCCGGGCTGCGCACGACGAGCGGAGCCCGGACGGGGCACCCTTGCCTCAGACTTTCGTCGACGAAACCGCTACGCCGGCCAGTCCGCCATCGTGAGGTACTCGCCCGGACTCAGCGTGCTCTCCACCAGGTGCAGACGCCGGACGAGTTCCTCGACGACCCTCGCCAGCGCAACCTTCTCCTCCGCGGTCAGCGTCTTCGACCCCGGCCCGACCTTCCGCTCGTCACTGCGCGCCCCTTCCGTCCGAGCGCGCTTCATGTAGTCCGCGGAGACGTTGAGTCGCGCCGCCGCCTCCGTCTCGCTGCCCGCCCATTTGGCCAGGTGTGTCGCCAGCCAGTACGCCGCATCAACCACGGGCCGGTTCCCGCTGCGAAGCGGCCGCAGGCACAGGGCGCGTGCTGCACCGGTTACTGACGTCTCCAGCCAATCCCAGCTCGGAGCTGGCGGGGAAGGGCGTTGCACCGCGACCGTGGCGTCAAACGCGGCCACCACGGCGTCGGCCGCCTGCACCTGCCCTGATCGGCCGGACACGACATCCGCCCCGAGGTAGGAGAACGTCACCAGCAGACGATCGTCAATCTCCAGCGACGCCGCCCAGGCGTTCAGGAGCGGCAGCACCGCCTCCCGGGCATCGTCCAGGTCCATCGGCGTCGGAGGCACCGCCACCAACCGCGACTCCGCCAGCTCGAACTTCCACCCGCTCACCTCGTAGGTGACGGGGAAGGCCCCCTCCAACCAGGACAGGGGGTGCTGATCGCTCCACGCCACCGCGTACCGCAACGCCCCGACTCGGTCGTACTGCATGGCCTCAGTGTCGCCGGACGCTAGGACGGCGGCGACTCGGCGAACCCGCTGCCCAGACCAGACACGGGAACGGCCCTCCTGACTCTGGCCGGCCGTGCGGCCTCGCGCAGAAGGCGGGAGGGGGGGACTGACGGGCTTTCGGTGCTTTCGTCGACGAAAGTCCGCACCTGAACCCGTGCATTTCTGAGCGGTGCGGCGCGCACCCATGCCATCCTGATCGGTTCGCCTCTAGAAGAAGCAGGCCCAGGAAGGGCATGGAATGACGACCTCCATCAAGCACGAAACCTGGCCCACCGCCACGGTCATCGCGGTCGCGGACGTTCTCGCCGATACGAGCGACGGGCTGACCGGCAGTGAGATCGGGCAGTTGCTGACCCAGATCGGCATCGCGGACGTCGAGGCTTCGAGTAAGCGCAAGCGGTTGGCTCAGGCGCTGCTTGTCCGGCAGGGCCGCGACCAGGCGTCCAACTGCGTGATCAAGTTCATCACCGAGGCCATGGCTCCGGTCCGCTACCGGCAGCGCCCGGACGTGTTCTCCCGGCGTCGCGACGACCTGAACGAGGTACTGGTCCATGTCGGCTTGCGCGTCAACGACGAAGGCAAGGTGGCGAGGGGGCCGGCTGCGAGCACGCTCGATCAGGCTGCTCAGCACGCCAACTCACTGCGGGCGGAACTTCGTCGCCGTGGAACCCACCCGGAAGTGCTGGCGTACTGCACCAGGGAGATCCTGACCAAGAACGCCTTTCACGCCAGCTTGGAAGCCACCAAGTCGGTCTTCGACCGTCTCCGGCGGATGACCGGCGAGCAGCGGGACGGCTCTCCTTTGGTCGACGCCGTGCTCATGCCGGGTCTGGCCGGCACGCCTCGTGTCGCGATCAACACCGGAACGACGAAGACGGAGGAAGGCGAGCAGAAGGGGTTCGCGGCGTTGATCAAGGGGCTGGGCAGCATGTACCGCAACCCGACGGCTCACGATCCGCGCCTTCACCGGCCCGTCAGCGACGACGAATTGCTGGAGTTGCTGACCACCCTGTCGATGGTTCACCGCCGGCTGGATGCCGCGCGCGTGAATCCCTGACCTTGGCGGCTGGCGTGTCTTGCTCGTCTTCACTGCCCGGTGGGTTTCGTCGACGAAACTCAGGGCTGCCCCGCGAGACGATCGCCAGCCGCTCACGCGGGCATCAAAGGGGCAGGCGGTCAGGGAAGAGGACAGTGGACAACTGGGTCAACCGAGCTCGCTCGGGAGGCAGGTGTCGATCTTCCGTGAGTGGGGGTTCCAGACCCAGATCTCCTGTGCCTCCCGCCAGAGTCTGGGCAACTCGGTCTGTTCTTCGCAGAAGGTAGTGGCGGGCCCGGGATGCTGCTGGCCGGTGGTGTAGTCGATCCACACGCCGCTGCCGACAGGGGTTGGTCGCCAAGCCGGATCTCCGACCAGGATCGCCTGCAGGGTGGTCGTCTTCTGGAAGCTGATCGCCGGATAGTACTCGTTCGTCTTCGGGTTTCTCGGCATGGGGAGTCGCCACTCACGTTCGTGTGACCAGTCCTCGAACCGGCCGTTGGTCCCGAACGGGACGACCCAGTGATGCAGGTCCGGTGGGAACTCGTTCCGGACGTGGTCAGGCAGATAGGCGACTGCTCCGCCGCCGGCGGCCACGAACTCTGAGCGCGAGATCACTATGCCCCACGGCGGGAATCCAAGATCGGCGATGAGGTGGGCCATGTGATTCGGCGGGCTCTCGGAGAAGCAGACGGCAGGCCGCTCATTGCCGAACGGCGCGAACGCTTTGAGCCGTGCACTTCCGAGGATGTTGTCCAGGCGCTGTGGAGGCTTCATAGCGCGGATTTCCTCAGGCACCGATGGTGTGGGTTGCCGTCCCATTGGGCGGCCAGTGAAATGGATCAGATGGTCACTCTGGGCCGGTCCGGCCATATTGAGCTGCCGCCTCGTAGCCACGGTCCCCCAATCAGCACCGCCTCGACGGCGGATCTCTGCGAGACAGCATGCCAGGCCCCGGCTTCCCGGTGAGGACACCGCCCGTCGCGATTGAAGGCGCGGTCTGCTCGCCCTACCGCCCAGCGGATGTCGACGACGAAAGTCCTCGGCCGGACTACCTGGGGGCGGCCAGCCGCGCCGTCCTCGCTGCCCGGAACGCGGTCGCCGGCTCGGCGCTGGCTCCGGCGACCGGCTGCCAGCTGCCCCCGTGGATGGCCACGAACGGGTGCCACCTGCCGTCGTGGCCCAGGCGCACCTGCGCGCCGCCCGCTGTCAGGGCATTCCCCTCGGCGGTCAGCGACCCCCGTGCGGTGGGCTGCGCGGCCGTGATGGCTGCCGCGGCCGCCGCGACCGATTCCGGGTCGGCCTCGGCAAGGGAGTCCGCTGCCTGGACGCCGGCCGGACCGCCGTGCCGGTGGGCGACCACCAGGCGCCGGACCTCTGCGGGCGTCCGCCCCAGGCGTTCGGCGACGTCGTCCGCCAGCCTGGCCCCCTGCGGGGTGGCCAGGTGGCGGATCGCGTCGGTCAGCGGAGTGAGTCCCACCTCGATCGTTCGGCTGCTCAGTGCGGCGCGGGCGCGGGCGGCGGCGTCCGCCACGATGGTGTCCAGTGCGGGGCTCACCCCCGGCACTGGCGGCGGAAGGACGGGCGCGGTCGGGAGGGCGGCTTCGTACCCGCCTGTCGGGGCCGGCTGCCATTGCTGGAACAGCAGGGCGGCCGGGACGCTGCCCGGCGGCGGCACCATCTCGGGCTCCCGTGTCGTCCCCGAAGACGGATGCGGCACCAGTTTGTCGGCGGCCGTGGGGGCCGGCGCCGCCACGGCGGGACGGGGGCGGGGCGCACCAGCGGACAGGCGGGCGGTGCGGACCTTCGCCTGCAGGCGCCCCTGGGAGCAGCCGCGCAGCGTGAGCAGCGCGGCGGGCTGCTGGCGGATGCGGGAGGCGAGGGCGTGGGCGAGGACGGCGGCGTGCTGGCAGAAGAAGCCGCCCGGGCCGGCGGCCGCCGCCGGGTGGGCGGTGCAGTCGAAGGAGAACTCGGTGGGCAGGAGCGGGTGACCGGCCGTGTGCTTGGGCTCCAGCAGGCCGAGGTGGACTCGGCCGGTCTGGACGGCGCCCAGGATGCCGGGGTGGGCGGGAAGGGCGGCGGCGACCTCGTCCCACTGGGTCTCGGTCAGCGCGCCGACGACGATGGTGGTGCGGGCCTTGGGCGCACCGGGCAGGGTCACCGAGCACAGCAGCTGCCCCGGTCGGGAGGTGTCGAGCTGGCCGGTGTAGGCGGTGTGGGGCATCTTCCGGGTGGCCTCCAGCCGCGTGCGGTGGCTGCCCACCGCGGCGGCGACGGCGCCGAGGAACGCCTCCGCCCACAACGGGCCTACCCCGGCCTGAGAGGGGGCATCGGCCAAGGGCGGGGTGGCGGTCATCAGCGGCTCCCGAGTGAGACGAGGGCGGACAGGGCCTGGTCGTCGAGGTGTGCGAGGTCCATCTCCCCTGACGGGACGACGGCGTTGGCCAGGTCGCCCTTGTGGGTGACCAACCGGTCGATGCGCTCCTCCACCGTGCCGGTGGCCAAGAGTCGGCGGACGTGGACGGTCCTGGTCTGCCCGATCCGGTAGGCCCGGTCCGATGCCTGCTCCAGCGCGCTATTGGTCCACGGTGAGTCGTAGTGGACGACCTGCGTCGCGGCGGTCAGCGTCAGCCCGGTCCCTCCGGCCTTGACCGACAGCACCAGCACGGGCAGCCGACCCGCCTGGAACTCCTGCACCAGGTGTGCTCGCTCCTTCGCGGCCAGGCCACCGTGAAAGAACGCCGCCCCGTGCCCGGCGGCTGTCAGGCAGGCGGCCAACACGTGCCCGATCTGCACGTAGTTGACGCACACCAGCATCTGCTCGCCGCCGCGTCGCGCCGCATCGGCGATCCGCAGCAACTCGTCCAGCTTGGCCGAGCGCTCCCGTGCGCGCGGAATGTCGGCCGCCGCCTTCTCGGGCTCCTCCCCCAGGTAGAGCGCGGGGTCGTTGACGATGGTGCGCAGCGAGTGCAGAAGGGCCAGGACGCGGCCCGGGCGGGCGCGGCGAGGCCGCGTGCTGAGGTCGTCCAGCGTTTCGCGGACCAGTGCCTCGTAGAGCGCGGCCTGCTCGGTCGACAGCTCCACCCGGTGCAGCGTGCGGATCTTCTCGGGGAGATCTGCTGCGATCTCCGGGTCCGTCTTCAGCCGGCGCAGGACGAACGGTCCGGTCAGGCGGCGCAGCAGCCGGGCCTGCTCGCTGTCGGCATCGCGGTCGGTGTGGCGGCCGATGAGCCGCTGGAAGGTGCTCAAGGTGCCGAACAGGCCGGGGTTGAGCCAGTCCAGGAGTCGCCAAAGTTCGACGGAGCGGTTGTTGACCGGAGTACCGGTCAACGCCAGCCGGTCCTCGGACGTGAGCGAGCGGATCGCCCTGGCGGCCAGGCCGTCGCTGCCCGCGATCAGGTGCGCTTCGTCCGCGACGACCAGGTCCCAGGGCCGGGCGGCGAACACGGCGGCGTCCCGGGCGAGCGTGCCGTAGGAGGTGAGGACCACCGTGCCGGGGGCCAGCACCTCGGGGAGTCGGCGTCCGGCGCCGTGGTGGCGCACCACCGTGAGGGAGGGGGCGAACTTCGCGGTCTCGCGCTGCCACTGATCGAGCATCGACGTGGTGGAGACGACCAGCACAGCCCCGGCTGTGGCCAGGCGGCGGTGCAGGATGAATGCCAGGGTCTGCACTGTCTTGCCCAGGCCCATGTCGTCGGCGAGCACCGGGCACAGCCGCAGCGCCGTCATGCCCGCCAGCCACTCCAAGCCGCGCTGCTGGTAGGGCCGCAGGTTCGCCTTCAACCCGGTCGGGACGGCGACCGGCTGGCGGCCGCGTTCGCCGGCGCGCAGAGCCTCGACCACCAGGGCCAGCCCGCCCGCGGGCCGGCACGGCACCAGCTCGCCCCCGACGGTGAGGACCCCCGCCAGCGCGGAGGTCAGCGCCTGGCGGGTCGGCAGCTGCTCCAGCACCCGGTGCCGGACCCGAGCCAGGGTCACCGGGTCGACCAGCAGCCACCGGTCCCGAAGACGGACCAACGGGCGGTGTGCCTCGGCCAGCAGATCCATCTCGTCCTCGCGGAGGTCCACACCGTCCAAGGTGACCTGCCACCGCCAGTCCAGCAGGGCCTCCATGCTCAGACCCCGGCCATCGGGACCCGCCGAGCCCGTTCCGATCACGGTGTGGCTGGCCAGCCCTCCGACCAGTGCCCCCGGCCAGCCGATCCGCACCCCTGCCTCGCCGAGGCGCCCGGCGAGATCCGCACCGACCAGCTCCCCCGCCTCCTGCACGCTCAACGAGAACCCGTCCACCGCATCCGCGAAGGCCGCGCGCTCCAGCGGCTTCCACACCGCGGCCGCACGCCGAAGGACCCGGCGCAGCGGCCGCTGCTGCCACTCCCCCAGCACCGTGCCTTGCTGGCCGGTGCCGATCCGGACGGGCAGCAGCATCTCCCCCACTGCCGTGCTCTCCGGGACGCCGACCGTCAGCACCACGACCGGCTCCGGCCGGTGGTCCAGGTCCCGCTCGATCCCGTCCGCCCACGCCCGCACCCCCGGGGCCTGCACCGCAGGCGGCGAGGCGAACGCCCCCTCGCCGTGCAGGAGTGCCACACCGGGGCCGCGCACCAGCAACTCCACGACCTGGGCGGCGACATCTGCGGCTGCGCCGGCCGCGTCCCGCACGCACAGCGGCTCGCCAACGGTCAGAGCGGCATGGGCCTCGGGTGGCAACGCAGCCGCGACCGCTGTCAGCGCGGCTTCGAAGGCCTCGCTCGGCACCGGCCGCCACACGTCCCGGCCCCCCGGGTCGATCGCGGGGTGGACCGCCCCGTCCGCGACGACCCGCACCGCGAAGTCGACCACGGCCGCCCACCCGACCACCGATCGGTGCGCGGTCAGCTCGGGAGCCAGCAGGACAGGCAGCAGGATGTCCAAGGGCACCGACCAGCCGGACACCTGGGCCGCCCGCACAGCCCCGCGCTCGCAAGCGAGGACCAGCTCCACGGTTGCCGTTTCCGCCGGAAACGGCGGTGGGGCCGCACTGACCGCGTGCCCGTCGGGCCGGTAGAGCACCAGTCGGCCGGGCCGACCCGGCGCCGTCGTCAACGCGCATCCCTGCGCCACCGCCCACGCCACCGCCGCTCGCGGGCCCTGCCACCCGGCGGGCTCGGACCCAGCAGGTAGCGGGCCGCGCGGCAGCGGCACCACCGTCGCCACGGGCTCCGGTGCCACCTCCCCGCCGTCGGCGGTGGCGAGGATGTGGACCTCCGGCCCCGAAAGGCCCGCCACTGCGGCGAGCAGCGACACGAGCGCGGCGTCCACCGCCAGGCGCTTGGACCGGCCGACACCCGGCCGGCCGGTCACCCTGCCTCGCCGCAGCTGCAGCGACGCGGTGACGGTGTGCTCGGGGTGGTGATCAGGACCCCGCCGCTGAGCATCGAACTCGACCGGCGGGGCCTGCTCGGCCTGACGCAGCAGGTTCACGATGCCGGCCGCCAGTCCCGGCACCCGGCCAGCTGCGTCCAGGGCGACGTCCTGGAGTGGTGCCCACGCGGGGGTGGCGGGGCGCTGCAGCAGGGCCAACCAGTCGCGGGGGCCGATGTGCCCCGCGTCGGCCCGCTGGACGAGTGCCTGCGCCAGCCCGGTCGGGGGAGTGGCCGAGTGGAGTGCACCGCGCAGGGCGTCGGAGAAGCGGTCCGCGGAGAGGCCGTCCCAGTCGTGCCCATCGGCGCTGTCCGAGATCCGAGAGGGGGAGGGGATGAACGGTCCGGGAGTACCGGCTACGGGAGGCTCCGAGACCGGCGTGTCGTCCTGGTACTCGTCAACGCGCAGACCCGCCAGATGGGCGAGCAGCGCGGTGGAGGCAAGCTGCCGTGCCGTCTTCTTTGTCTCTGCCGTTCGCTCCGGGCCGGATACCGGGCCCGACGGAAGGGCGAGGGTCATCGCGCACCGGTGCCCAGGTTCCGTGGCCAGGCCAAGCGGGGCCTCGACCGGCTGCGCTGATGGAAGACCAGCGATCTGGGTGTGGACCGAGAGCAGCGAAGGCGCCAGTTCGGGCTGAGCCTGAAGGCGCCGCAGCACAGCTGCCCGAGCCGGCTGCCAACCTGATCCGTTGATCTCCAGCAGCACCGTCCGCAAGTCGCGCACCGGCAGCTCACCCGACTCGATGCGGCGCACCGCCTCCGCGCACAGCCCCTCGACACCGTGGCCGACTGCAGCCGCAGCGGCCAACGCTCTGGTGAACTCCTTCGCACTGAGGCGTTCCAGCAGGGCCCGCTCCTGGGCGCGACTGGCGGGAAGGGCAGGTGCGGCCAGGGGCGGGCGAGAGGTCACCGGCACATCAGACTCCAGCGTTTGGGACAGGGGCACGGGCATTCTCCCGAACGGGAGCGACAGCCCGGTGCAATGCCGCGCTGTTCGCCACGGAGGCAGTGACGGAGCTGTTCCGCGACCGCCTTCGACCGGTCGAACCGGACCGCCCGTCAGACGGGAGGACTTGTCGATCAGGCCCCTGCCTGCGCAATGATCGGCGCCCATTGTCATTGCGCAAGCGGGCGTCGTGCGCCGAGGCGATTGCGCTGCCCAAGCCCTCCATGCTCGGCGGCCGTTCCAACCATCGTCAGCCAGCCGACAGGAAGTCCTACGAGGGCCACCCGGCGGGGCGGGGTTCGACCCGCCGCGGAGCTATTCCGTACCGGTGAGCGCGGGGCAGGTACCACCTGGCAGCGGGGGTCGGACCCGAGTCACCCAAATTTGGGTGACTCGGGTGGCCTCAAATCTGGACGGAAAGGTCGAAAAGCCAAAGAATCTTCGGCCCGGCCACAAGGCTCGGCAGGCCTCGCCGCTACTGTCATCCCATGCTCATCGCCAACGTCTCCCCCAGAACCGGCGGCAAGACAACCGATTCGGGACTCCTCGCGCGCGCTCTCAGGACGACAAAGTCGAAGACGGCCCCCAATGGGCGGTTGGTCAAAGGCTTCGACGCCGATCACTCCAAGCAGTTCTGGCAGTGGGCGCAGACCGCCGAGTTCGACTTCCCTGTTGACGCCCTGGCCTCCGCGCGGTTCCACCGTGAGTACGAGCTGGCCAGCGATGTGATCGGGGTCGTTGACTGCGGCCACACCGAGAACCACCCCGACATCACCGACTCGGTGCTCCGCGTGGCAGATCTTGTCATCCTGCACATGGCGCCCACGTCAGGCGACTTCGAGCGGATCGTCGAGCCGGTCGACAAGACCACCATCGCGGACATGATCAAGCGGTGCGCTCCGCTTCGGGAAGACGGAACACCCCCGCCGGCAGTCGTCCTCATGAACCGGACCGTCGCCAACGCCTCCTCGGTCAAGAACTACCGCAAGGAGATGACGGCCGAGGGCTGGGACGTCCTCACGGCCACCATCCCGAGGAACGAGAAGCTGGCGCAGGCCATCGGATTCCCCCTGCCGGAGCGTATGACTGGGCCCTTCGCGGGGTTCGAGGCGGTCGTGCTGGAGCTGGAGCAGAGGGGAATCCTGTCGTGAGCCACACGCAGAACATGGAAAAGCGTGCCCGGGAGCGCGAGCAGCGTCGACGCCAGCAGGCAGCGGACGCAGAGCGCGCCAAGGAGCAGGCCGCCGCGACCAGCACCCCCGACGCGCCGACGGGCCAAGGCGGAACAGGCGACCTGGTCGTCCCCGCACAGGCCGACGCCGATCACCGGGTGGAGCGCCCAAGCCGGCCTCAGCCGCTCACCCCCGATCTGATCCCCGAACCCCGGCGGGTCGAAGCAACGGGCGATCTGAGCCCGCTGGAGCTGCACGACCTGGCGTTGTGTGAGCGAGCCTTCGATCACGCCTCCGAGGCCCAGTGGATGAAGGGCAAGGCCGCCCACGCCATCAGGGAAGGGCGGCTGTACCGTGCCGGTGGCCGAACCTGGGCCGAGTACTGCGTGACCGAGATTGGCGAGTCGGAGACGGACGTCAACCGGCAGATCCTGGAATGGCCACTGGCCGCCGCGATCAGCGCCGCCTACACCACGAAGCGGGCGGTCCCGGCCTCCCATGTGCGGGCGCTCCTACCGCTGACCAAGACGGCTGACGAGAACGCCATCGCGGACGCCTACGCCAAGCTCCGCGCCTTCGCCGACACGAACCAACAGCGGGTCACCGCCGCGGCTCTCACATCCATGGTGGAGCGATTCTCGAAGGCAGCGGATCCACTGCCGGTAGCCCAGTTCGGTGCAGCGATCCGAGCGATCGAGCCGACGCGACCGACGCAAGCGGCAACGCCGGCTGCTGCTTCGGCAACGCCGGATCACCCAAATTTGGGTGACATGCCGACGCCTGCCCCGGCTGTCGGCTCTCCGGAACCCGCCAACACAGCGGCCGCCGGCTCGGGTGAGAACCTGGCTGGCGGCGCCGCCCCCGCAGGGGACCGGCCGGATCTACCAACCGCCGCACCCGATCAGGAGACGATCGAGGGCGAAATCGTCGACGACGAACGCGCCGCAGCTCTCTTGGCGTCGTTGCAGGCGGCCTCCACCACGATCAACGAGGACCTCCACACAGCGACACCCGCCACTCTGAAGGCGATCGCCGAAGCTGCCCGGCACATCGCCGAGAGGGCTGAGGCCCTCCTCTGATCCGACCACCCAAATTTGGGTGACTTGAAGGCCCGGCAACCGCCGGGCCTTCAACATTCAAAGACCTCGATTCGGGCAGTCACCCAAATTTGGGTGACCACGCAGGGGCCGGCACCGCGCGCCACCAGGCAGGCCCCGAGACCTGCCGATCACCGTAGGTGGCAGAAGTGTGGCGTTGAGTATCCAAATGCTCCACGCGATGGGCCGTGAAGCTGTCCACCCGATATGGCTTGTGACTACGGCCGACCCACATGAAACAGTGACCCCTTGAGATGAGTACGTGAGCAAGGGGGATTCCGTGACCCGACCCGTCCTGCGACCGGTCCACTGGTGGCTGATCGGCTTCGTCGCCGTCGGCGCGGTCTTCATCGCCGCGATCGGCCTCGGCGGGTCCTACCTCGCCGTACGGGACGTGGCCTTCCGCAAGGGCATGGGCGCCTTCGCGCAGATCTTCCCCATCGGAGTCGACGCCGGGATCCTCGTCCTCCTGACCCTCGACCTCGTTCTCACCTGGCTGCGCATCCCCTTCCCGCTCGTCCGCCCCACCGCGTGGCTACTCACGGTCGCCACCATCGCCTTCAACGCGGCCGCGTCCTGGCCGGACCCGCTCGGCGTGGGCATGCACGCGGTGATCCCGGTCCTCTTCATCATCATCTCGGAAGCCGCCCGCCACGCTGTCGCGCGGCTGGCGCAGCTCAGCTCCGACCGGTCGATCGAGAAGATCCGCCTGATGCGGTGGGTGCTGGCACCCGGGCAGACCTGGCGGCTGTGGCGGCGCATGCACCTCTGGGAGATCCGCAGCGTCGGCGAGGCGATCCGCGGCGAGCAGGCCCGCCTGACCTACAAGGTCCTCATCGAGGACTCGAAGCCGCGTAAGCGCCGCAAGGCCAAGGGTCTGCCGGCCGCGGCCTACCTGCCGCTGCAGCTCGCAGACCTCGGCGTGCCCATGGAAGTCACCTACGAGTCCGGCCTGGCCGCCGCCGGCGTCGACACCGAGCTGCTCAGCCGCCTCCTCGCCCACAACGAGCGGGCCGCCCGCGCCGGCACCGCAGCCAGCCCCGAAGCCCCGGTCTCTGCGCAGCCCCAGCCCGCCGGGATTGCGCAGCGCAAGGCCCTTGCGCAGAACACCGACGACACGCTTGCGCAGGACGATCTTGCGCAGAGTGGCGCTGCGCAGTCGGCCGAACTGGAGATTGCGCAGCCCGCCGCCGCGCAATCGGAAGTGACGTATCCGCAGGTCAATGGCGATGACCAGGGGATTGCGCAGAGCGAGGCGACACCAGCTGGCCTGCTGACCGACATTGCGCACTTCCCTGACCCCCGCGCCGCTGATGCAGGTCTTCTGCGCATGGACTCTGCGCGGGACGAAGGTGCTTGGGCCGCCACGCAGAGCGAGAACCTGCAGTCGGCGGCCGACGATGACGACGATGACGACTTCGACAGCGAGGATCCCGAGCCGAGGGACATGGTGACGAGTTCAGTCACCGGCCAGCAGAGCACCCCGCTGCGAATCCCGAAGGGATGGGAGCCGGGCTTTGAGGCGTTCGTCAAGACGTTCGGTAGGCATCCCGAGCAGTGGACGGAACTGCCTGAGTGGCTCCACCTCAAGGGATTCAAGAGCAACAAGGCAAAGACAGGTCCGGTCAGCCCGGAATCCGTCCGTCGCTACTACCCTCACCTGGTCGAGCGGTACCCGGTGCCGGCCGAGTCGAGCCAGCCGAGCCTGGTCGGCCTGGAGGATTCGCTCGTGTGAAGTCGGCGGGGCTAGATGCTGCGCAACCGCCAGGCCCGGGTGGGCTCACCCGGGCAGGCGAGCCGCGGCATCCCTGAGCCCAAGGCCACCATCGTGAGCCCGGCCATCGGTCGGAACCCGGCACGGTGCAGCAGAGCGGTCGTGTGCTGAGAGCCGGGGGAGCTGCGCAGCAGCGACGGAGCGGTGGCCACGAAGCACGGCCCAGCCTCGGCGGCCCGGGTGACCGCTTCGCCCAGCAGCAGAAGGTCGAGGTCCTGGACCGCCCAGTCGGCGGAGACCGAGAAGTGGTCCAGGAGCAGCAGGTCGCCGAGGTCGGTGCGCGGCCCCTTCGCCAGGCTGGCCCGGACCTCCGGCGCCAGGCGCCGCTGTCCGTCCCGGCGGGTGAAGACCTGCTCAGCCACGGCCGTGCGGACGTCCTGGTCGAGCGCTGGTTCGCCGGCCCGGCCGACCAGGGCGTCGTAATCGTCCTGGGTGATCGTGCCTCGGAGCAGGGGAACCCGAACGAGCCCTACTCGCGCCACGTACTCCAACTCGACGCCGAAAGCGGTCCGGCTCGGCCGCTGCCCCGGCTGGAGCCGCTCGTTGCGCACCAGCAGTGACCATTCCTCGAACCCGCGGCCGCCAGGGCCCGCCGGCCAGTACTCCACGCTGAGGGACAGGCGCAGTCCGGCCGGGTCGGCCGGCAGCAGCCCAGCGTCGGCGTGCTGCTGTTCCACGGTGTCTGCCATGGACCGATCCTCCCGCCGGGCAGCGCCACCCGTCAGGCCTTCGCCGACTTTCGTCGACGAAACCACCCTGGATGGACGGGGACACCCTCGGCACATTGCGCCAATGATCCGATCGGGGGGATCCGGATCGACCTGGGGCCGATCGAGCAGTACTTGGAAGCCAACGGGCACGACGGCCAAGATGCTCGGGGCCGGGTTGGGGCCTTGATGAACCCTTCGCTGTGGCCGATGCTGCGCCGATCGACCTGCACGGGGCACCGGCCGGCCGTCGGGGGAATCGTTCTGGGCGAAGCCCCTGGAGCACGGCGATGGCGCGCGAGCGGCTGGCGACCACCAGCGCGGCGGTGAAGATCCGGGGCAGGTGGACGAAGAGCGCCCGAGAAGGGTGCACCGACCGGGACCCGGCGTCCGACATGAGGCGGCCGCACCACGCGGTGCACGCCTGGGTGCTCAGCCGAGCAGGGCTGACACGGACAGCGTCCCAACGACAAGGGCAGGGCCGAGCGCGAGCTCGGTCTTCCTCGTCGCGCCGAACGCCACCTTCATCACGACCCACTGGGCCACCCCCAGCGCGCAGGCCAGGAGCAGGCCGTAGAACGGGCCGATCCAGCTCTGCCACCCCAGGAGGGCGGCGTAGGAGGGAGCCAGTTTCGCGTCTCCGAGGCCTTGGCCGAACAACGCCAGCACGAAGAACCAGCCGCCGACCGCGACGGCCGCCACCACCGCGCGAACCAACGCCCCCCAGCCGCTCCCCGTGAGCGCCGCCCCCAGAAGCAGCACCCCGACTCCACCGGCCGCCAGCGCGGTCAGCCGGTTGGGCAGCCGGTGCTCCGCGAAGTCCGTGATCAACAGCACCACCCCGACGGCGACCAGCCATAGCTGGACCACCAGGACCACGCCGCTGGCCCCGCCGGCCAGCATCGCGGCGGTACCGGCAGCCGCCAGGACCTCGGGCACCAGCGGCGGCGGACCAAGCCGCCGCATGCCCCCCGGGCCGCTCGACCGGCAGGCGACACAGCACCTGCGCAGCACCAGGACCCGGTATGCCCCGGGAACGGCACCGCGGCCCAGCAGGCGGCTGCCGCAGTCGGGGCAGCCGACCTCGGGCACGGGCGTGCCCTCAGGGCGGGTGAAGGCGAACGCCGCCGGACGCAGAACGAGGGCACCGACGGCTGCGGCCAGCAGCAGGGCGACGACGACCACGGCGGGGGAGTGGGGCATGACCAGGTCCTTCGAGTGAGTGGGTGAAGTGAGCTGAAGACGAGGCAGGGCCCGGCCGGGGACGGCCGGGCCCTGCCTCGGGAACGGTGGACTACACGCCGCTGGCGGTCTCCCGGGCAGCGGTCAAGCGCTGGATCAAGGCCAACGTCTCAGGCTGCAAAGTGGAGAACTGCCAGTCCGACGCCATCTTGCGGACCCGGGCGATCACCTCGCGCACCGCCGCCGGGTTCCCGGCACGGTGCTCGATCCGCATCCACGCACGGTAGAGCTGCTCGGCGCTCGGCTCGACGTTCAAGCCCTTGCCGATCGCCGCGCGGGCAGCGTCGATGTCCAGGACCTCGTCGCTGGTGCGCAGCTCCGCGACCCGCGCCGCCGTGTCGACGATCCGGCTGATCATCGTCTGGCCCAGCGGCGCCGCCCAGGAATGGTCAGCGATCCCCGCGAACGGCCTGCCTCGGACCAGGGACAGCGCGGCCTCCAGGTCCCGGACGCCGGCCGGGCCCTTCGGGATGCCGCGCTCGGCGAGGTAGACGAAGTTCGCCCAGTCCGAGGTGATCTCGTCGCTGAGGGAGTACATCGCCACGCCGCGCGGCTTGGGCCGCACGTGCGGCTCGCCGTTGGCGTCCAGGCCGAGCCGGGACCGCAGCCGGGACATCTCCTCCGCCACCAGCTTCGGCCCCCACGGCGTCACCGGGTTCATCGCGTCGCCGATGCTGCCCAGGTCCCGCTCGTTGCGGAACATCAGGTACGCAGCCAGCAGCACCAGCTTCGGCTGGACGCTGGCGTTGCCGATCCCGGCGATCCGCAGCGGGCCCAGGACCTGCAGTTCGGGCGCGGTGGCCTCCGCCTGCCCGCCCTCGGGCCCGGGCTCCCGGACGACGTCGATCCGGGCCTTCGCGGGAGCCGGTGCCTGCTCCGGCGACACGGCCGGCACGTCCGCAGGCACGGTGGCCACATCGGCGGGCCCGTCGGCACCGGTGCCGGACGCCTCGGCCTGCGCCTCACGGCCCTCCCCGTTGGACACAGGCTCCTCCTGGTGGTCCTTGACGACGGACAGGTGACTGGGTGCCGCCACCGGCACTGGCGCGGTGAGTACGCTCACCCGGTCGGGGTCCGGCAGCTGCGCCCACACCCCGCCGGCCGCGTTGGCCGCCTCGGTGGTCAGGGCGACGGCGGAGGTCAGCTGGCGGTACGCCTCGTCAGTGACCCGCTGCAGGATGACCTCGACGCCCAGCGGCTCCAGCAGCTGAGGCTCCGTCAGCGAGGCGTCCAGCACCTGCGCGTCCGGGAAGAAGTCGATCGCGCCGGCCGCCGGGAGCACCGCGGCGACCCGGTGCCCGCGTGCCTTGCCGACCAGGTCGGCGAACTCGTACAAGTCCTCGGCGCTCGCCTTGGCGGAGGAGATCACCATCCACGGCAGCGGCTGCTCTCCGCCCTCGTGCTCGGCCTGGTGGCCCTCGATCCAGACCCGGGCCAGGTCGGCGGTCGCCGCCTTCAGGCTCGGGGTGTACATCACCCGGCAGGCTGGCAGCAGCTGCTGCAGCTCCAGACCGAACCCACAGGTCCGGACCTCGACGTGGCCGCCCCACGCGGCGGTGCCCGCCTCCATGGCGATCCCCCGCGCGACCTCGCGGACCTGCTCCTCGGTGCCGTCCAGCAGGAGCACTCCGGCCTGCGGGAGGTTCGCCAGGATGTGGGTGCCGTCGGCGGCCGCCCCGATGGTGGACAGGCCCGGGTACGGCGCCGGGACGTCCTGCGCCTCCTCGGCGGTCATCAGGTCGGCGCGGTCGGCCCGAACGCCCCACCAGCCGCCGGGACGGTCGGTGAACGGCGACAGGGCCTCGGCGTCCGGGTCGTCGACCAGGATCTCGACGCGGTCGGCAGCGACCTTCGCACCGTGGACGACCGGCAGGGCGTCGGGGTTGCGCGCGGAGAGGGTGCGCAGCGAGAGGTCGAGGAGCTCGACGCTGGCCGGGGACGAGGTCCGGTCGAGGACCTGCTCGGCCTGGCTGGTGGTCTCCGGCAGTGCGATCGTCTCGCCGGGGCGGCGGGCGTTCTGCTGCTCGCGGCGGCGCCAGGCGAGGACGCCGAGCCATCCCGCACCCAGCAGTGCGCCGGCCCCTGCGACCTGCTGGATGGAGACCAGGGAGGAGTCCGATTCCTGAGCCGGGGCGTCCGTCGCGGGAGCGGTGGCCGGGGCCTGGCTCTGCTGTGCCGGTGCCGGTGCCGGAGCGGGGGATGCGGGCGCCTCGGTCGGTGCCGGTGTGGTGGGGGCTGGGGTCGTTGCCTGCGGGGATGCGGGCGCGGGGCTGACCGGTGCCGGGGGCACCGGCGCAGCGGCCTCGGGAGCCGCCGGGGTGGCGGTTTCGGCGGGCTGGTTCGGCTGGGACGGCACGGCGGTGTCCGGCGCGGGGGAGGGCTGTGCGGGGGCCTGCGCACGGGCCGGGATCACGATCTTGTCGCCCGGGAACAGCTTGTCAGGGTCGGTCAGGTGGCGGCCGCCGGGCTGCTCGACGTTCCGGGTGGCCTCCAGCAGCTGGGGGAAGGCGTCGGCGGATCCGAGCTCGTGCTCGGCGATCGCGGAGAGGGTGTCGCCCTCCGCCACGGTGACGGTGCGCTCCCCGCCCGCTGTAGCGGCGGCGGCAGGGGCGGCCGGAGCCGTGGATGCCGCAGCACCGGGGACGTCCTTGGCGTCGGCCGGCAGAACCAGCTGCCACCCGGCGCGCAGCAGGCCCGGCTCCGTCATCGTGGTGCCATCGGGCTGCAGACGGCCCTTGTTGAGGTCGAAGATCTCGCCGAAGCGCCGGCCGTCGCCCAGGTGCCGCTGCGCGATGTCCCACAGCGTCTCGTGGTGGCCGCTGCCGTCGGCCTGGACCGTGTAGAGCGGCCCCGCCGCCGCTGGCGCGGCCTCGCTGACAGCTGCCTGCACGGCCGCGCCGGGGACAGCCTGCGCGCTCGCGGTGACCTGCGCGGGCAGCGGGACGGGGGTGTGCTGGGGGAGGGAGGCCGCTGACGCCACCTGGGTCGCAGTCAGCGTTCCGGCGCCCACCAGCAGCAGCATGGTGACTAGCTTGCGGGCGAGCGCCTGGGAGGCCCCGGCCGCCGGAAGGTGGATGTCCACGCCTGAGACGACCGCGCGGACCTCTACCGCCACGCACACCAGGAACTGCGCCCAGAGCAGCCACACCAGCACGGCCAGGACGTCCATGAAGACGTTGACGGAGACGCTGTTCTGCAGCATCTCGCCCAGCGCGTCCAGCGACGGCACCTCGCCGGGCAGCGGCCAGCCGACGAACTCGACCAGACCGTAGGGGATTCCGGCCAGCAGCGCGGCGAGGAGCAAGCCGGCCACCAGGGCCCCGAGCACGTCACCAGCCGTGCGGGACCGGGCGCCGCCGGGCGCCTTAATCCGTGTCTTTGCCATCTGGAGTCTTCCTGTCGGGCCGGTGAGGTCCGGCTACTGGGTGACGATCGTCTGGATCTCCCGGACGATCACGTCCTGGGGAACGCCGCCGGTCACTCCGTCGGGCAACGGGTTGGCGGGTTGTGCGTTCGGGTTCGTCGACGGCGTCCACGTCACCTTCCACGTCACCTTCGCCGTGAGCGGGTAGGTCGACCCTCGGCTGGAACGCTGGTAGGTGATGTTGCAGCCGGCACTGGAGGAGTCGACCTGGTAGCCGTTCCCGGTCTTGGTGAACGGGTAGGTGCACATGGCCGGGGAGGCGTCGCTGGTGCCCGCGTCGATGCTCAGGGACACCGGCACCGCGAGAGTGGACGCCGCCACGCTCACCCCCAGGTAGTTCAGGGACGCGGTCACGGACACCGGCTGGATCGGCTGCTCGAACGAGACGTACGTCGGCAGGTTCACCGTCTGCTTGTCCGGGTTGGGGGAGAGCTTCACGCTCGGCGGCGGCAGCTTGGTGGCGCCGTACGCCAGCTTGCTCAGCATCAGCGGCGTGACCGCGAGCATCCCCGGCGGCGGGTTGCCGGTGGGAACCCAGACGATGCCCGGCTGCTGGGTGCACGGCGCGGTGGTCGGGAGGTCCCAGGCCTTCTTGGTCTTGACCATGCCCCACCACTGGCCGCTCTGGCCGCGGTGGAAGTCGCCGTCGGCCTTCAGCGCGTCGTACTGGCGTTTTGCCTCGGCGCCCATCGCCCCGGACAGACCGGCCAGCACCTGCTGGAAGGCGGCGTCGAAACTCTCGGGGGTGTAAGCCGGCTCGTACCAGCAGGCGGGCGGGTCGTAGTTCACGCCAACCGACGTGAGGTGCTTGCCGTCCTTGCCGGACTCGCTCACCCGGATCTCGACGTGCGATTCGATCGAGCCGATCGTGGGGGTGCCGCCACCCCAGCCGGTACCCCAGTCCGCCTGGGCCGGGGGCATGGCGGTGGCCGCCACGGCGAATGCCGCGGCGGCCACCGTGAGGACCCTGGTCAGCTTGTGCTTGCGCTCTGGCACCGCGTCGATCCCTTCTCCGCCTGCGTGGACGACACCTGCCAGACGCCCTTGTCGGACAGCGTCAGGGCGGTCGTCCAGTCCGTGTAGTCGTTGATGCTCGGCGTGGTGGTAAGGACCTTGCCGCTGGCCTTGTCCTTCGCGAAGGACTTGCTCTGGTCCTCGCAGTACGCGGTCACCGCGGTCTTCGGGTCCTTCAAGTCCACGGTCAGCGCGTAGTACCGGTCCGTCCCGGTAATCGTCTGGCCACGCGAGTTGAGCTGGGTGAGAGCCTGGTTCATGTACGCGCCGGCAGTGCCCGTGAAGGCGTAGACCATGCCCGGCCGGTTGATGTCGCCGGTGGCGGCGGCCTCGGTGAAGGCCCGCAGCGCGTAGGTCAGTCCGTCGGCAGCCTGCTTCTTGACCGGGTCGTCACCGGCCTTGAACTGGATGTCGACAGCGACGTCTGCGGGCAGGGTGATGGCCGGCGCGCCCGGGGCCGACGTCGGCGTCGGCGAGGCCGAGGCGCTCGCGGAAGCGGTCGGCGAGGTGCTCTGCGCCCCGGTGATGTCCCCGCCAGCCTTCTTGCCGTCCGAGCTACAGCCGGCGGCGCCCGCGATCACGGCGGCGGCCGCCACGGCGGACGCGATCAGCTTGGTGGTCTTCTTCGTGCTCAGCATGCGGTGTTCTCCCAACCCCTGAATGGCCATCAGAGGGTCATTGTTCCTGTACGGCCTGGGCAGTTGCTCGCCCCCACACCGTCAGCCCCCCGTTGAAGGCGGGCAGCAGCAGGGGGGTGTAGGTGAGACGGACCTCGACGGTGACCTGGTTGCCGCCGGCCGCACTGCACCGGGCGGCTCCGACATCACCACCGGAGATGCCGCTGGCGCGCACGAAGTCCTGGACGTGGCCGGTGCACCCGGCAACGTCGATGACCACCTGCCCGTTGCGCAAGTCAGCGGCGCTGATCTGGTTCGCGGCGAACCGGGCGGCCTGCTCGGCGACGTCGGCGGCCTTCTCCCGCTCGTGGATGGCCCGGCCGGTGTCGATGACGAATCCCGCCATTACCAGGAACAGCATCGCCGCGAGGATCAGCGCCAGGGCGCCGGAGCCGCGCTCCGCACCCCGCTCGCGCGCACGGCGCAGCCGCCGGATCACCAACTCGGTCACTGGACCACCCTCCGATAGACGTCCAAGGGGGCGGTGGAGGTGGCCCGGATGTCGCCGGCCACCGGGAGCTTCGAGAGGGCCACGCCCTTGACCCGGCAGGACAGGGTGACGGTGAACAGCCCGCCCGGCCGGAAGTCGCCGCCCGCCGACACCTGGACGGTGCCGCCCGCGCACACGCGGGCAGCGTCCTTGTTCGCGGTGCTGGTCGCAGCGGACAGCGCAGACCAGTAGTCGCGCTGCAGGGCGCCGGCCCGCGCCGCGTCCCGGGCCGTTCCCTCAAGGGAAGCCCGGGAGTTGACGATCTGGCCCAAGCCGATCAGCAGCAGGACGAAGAGCATCAGAACGGGAGCGATCAGCACCAATTCGACGGTGGAGATCCCCGCGTCGCTGCCCAGACGCCTGCGGATCGTGTCAGCCGGCATCGGGCACGAACCTCTCGATGGGGCCGACGGACTTCGCCGTGACCGTCAGGTTCAGGAACGGCACCACCTTGACCACCCGGCCGGTCACGGTGACGCCGACCTGGTCGCCGTCCTGGAACGGGAAGACGCTCGCGCCGTTGACCAGCGCCGGCCCGAGCGTACTGATCCGGTTCTGGGCGGTGGTGCTCGCCATGTTTTGCCAGGAACCGGGGTTGTCGTCCGCGGTGGCCCGGGCCTTGCGAGCACCGGCCTGGGCGGCCGCCTCGCTCACGGTGCTGGCGAAGTAGTACAGGCCGAACTGGACGACGGAGAGCAGCAGCAGGAACAGCAGCGGCGTGATGATCATGAATTCGACCGTGCTGGTCCCCCGGTCGCCACGCAGCCGCGCCGCGACCCGGGCCCTGACTCGTTCCACCGCTCGATTCCCCTTCTCCGTCGTCCAGCTCGGCTCACGTACTCAGCGGCAGATCAGTTGCAGCCGCCGTTCTGGGTGGTGTCGGCGCCGGTGATGCAGGTCCCGACGCTGGTGGACTTGGTGGTCACCGCCGCCTTGATGGCCACGACCGCGATACCGACCACGACGATCACCGCAGCGGTGATCAGGATCAGCTCGACGGCGGTGTAGCCGCCCTCCTCACGGTTACGGGCCTTGTCGATCCGGCTGAACGCCGCGTCGCGTACACCGGCGACAGCGGCAACGGCGGTGACGGCGAACAGCAGCGCACGCTCGCGCACGCCGAAGCTGCCAGCCGGGTTGATGACGGTGGTGGACATGTTCGGTTCCCCTCGTTCGGTTGGAAATCTGTGGGATAGCTGATTCGGAAAGATCAGAGGTTGATGAGCGTCAGCGCCGGATAGATCAGGAAGATCAAGAACCCGAAGCAGAGCAACAGCTGGGCGACGAGCATCGACTGCGACTTCGCGGCGGCCGCGCCCTGCATCTCGGCCAGCTCCCGGTTGCGCAGGGTCTGCGCGCGGCTCTCCAGCGACGTGCGGACCTTCGCACCGTCCTGGGCGACGAGGCGGACGGTAGAGGTGAACTCGACCAGCTCGGGAACGCCGATCTCCTCGCCCAAGCGGCCGGGCGCCGTCCAGTACGGCAGGTTCTTCACCCGGGCCTCCTCCAGCGCCCAGCGGATGCGCCGCATCGGCCAGGCATCGGAGGACTCCGCCGTCGCCTTCATGGCCTCCGGAAGGCCGGCGCCAGCCGACAGACTCAGGTGGACCAGCGTCAAGTACACCGACACCATCCGCGTGAACTCACGCCGCTTCTCCTTCGCCTGGCTGCGCACCTCCAGGTCAGGAGCGAAGAAGCACCCGGCGACGAGCAGCAGGGTCAGCCACATCGGGGCGAGCATGCTGCTGGTCACCCCGACCAGCCACAACACCACCGCGAGCAGCGGGCCCAGCAGCAGCCCGGCCGCCGAATACAACACCTTCTGAGCCAAGAAGGTCTCCATCGGCTTCTCCACCAGCGCCAGGTCAGGGCGAAGCCGTGCCAGCCGCCAGCCCTGCTTGGCGTAGAACGCCGCCACCTTCGGCCCGAGCGCGGCCAGCGCCCTGTCCTGGGCTCCGTTCAGGACGGTCGGCGCAGGAGCAGGCCCGCTGGAGGTGATGCGCAGCGCGTCGATCCGGGCGACGGTGGCCACCGACCCCGGACGGCTCGGCACGAGCGCGCGGATCAGCAGGTACACCCCCAGGCCGCATACGGCGCCAGCGAGAAGAGGACCGATCACCGGGCACCTCCAGCAGGGGCCAGCAGGCGGGCACCTGCCGGGACGATGGACAGGTGCCGCAGCCAGGCCAGGCCGGCAGCGAAGAACGCGAGGACCACCGTCAGCACCCCCTGCCCCTGAAGAGACTGGTAAGCCACGACGTAGGCCGGGTTGAACAGGGCCATACCGAGCGGGAAGACGACGCAGACCGTGACGACGATCTTCACGCTGCGGCGGGTACCGGAGCGCTGCGCCATGATGTCGCGCCGCATGTCCGCTTCCTTGCGGGCGAGTTCGGCCAGTCCGGTCAGTGCCTTGGCCAGGCCGGGGCCGCGCTGGCGGGAGTTCTCCTTCAGCGCGATGATCACGATGTCGGCTGACCCGTCGTCAAGGTCCTCGGCCAGCAGATCGAGCGCGATCGGGAACGGGGTCCGGGCGCGCAGCCGGTTGACCAGGGCGGCGACATGCGGACGCAGTGCGGGGGAGGCGGCGTCGATGGAGGACTGGATGGCGCTTTCCAGGCCGACAGCGCCCGCCATGGTGTCGCGCAGGCTCTCCGTCCAGCCGGCCAGGGCCTCGACGCGCTCCATCGCGGCCTTCTCCTCCTTGGCCCCGCCGAACAGCTTGTTCCAGAACAGGGCCAAAGCCGCTGCGGCCAGGGCGGCGACGGGCCAGCGGGTGACGGCGAGGACGACCAGGGCGGCGATGACCGCAGCCGCGCCGCGCCTGCGGGCGAAGGCGATGAACCGGGCCGAGGTGGTGGGGCCGCTGTGCTCCTTGCGGGGCCAGCCGACCAGGGAGGCCACGAGCAGGGCGATGCCGCCGCCGACGCCGAGCCCGGCCAGGATCGCGAGAAGGGTGGTGGGGTTGAGGATGTCGGGACTCACTGGAAGTCCCCGCTCGGGTAGTAGCCGAACTCGGCGAGCTCGTCCAGGCAGGTGATGACGGCGGCCGGCCGCAGCTCCCCGAACGAGTCGATCTTGAACACCTCGCTGGACAGCACGTGGCCGTCGCGGCCGTTGACCTCGCGGACGCTGACGAGGCGGCGTTCCTTCACGCCGGTGACGGGATTCTTCACCTTGCCCAGGAAGATCACGAAGTCGAGAGCGTCCTCGATGAGCATGGCCGTGGTCTCGGTATCGAACTGCTCGGCCGCCTGCCGGGCGTAGGTGGCCAGCCGGCGGAACACCGCCTCGCTGGAGCGGGCGTGAATGGTCGAGAGGGAGCCGTCGTTGCCTTGCGACATGGCGTTGAGCATGGTGACGACCTCGGGGCCGAGCACCTCACCGACGATCACCCGGTCCGGATTCTGCCGCAGCGAGCGCTGGACCAGTTCGGCCATCGTCACGGTGCCCAGGCCCTCGGAGTTGGGCAGCCGCTCTTCCAGCACGAGGATGTTCGGGTGCAGCTCGGGGAACTCGTCCAACCCGAGCTCCAGCGCCCGCTCCACCGTGATGAGCCGCTCCTCCTTCGGGATCACGTTGGCCAGCGCCCGGAGCATGGTGGTCTTCCCGGCGTCCGTGGCCCCGCCGATCATGATGTTCTTGCGAGCCAGGACGGCCGCCCGCAGCATCGAGGCGGCCTCCTCGGTGAGCGACCCGAACTTCACCAGGTCCTCCAGGAAGACCTTCCCGAGCCGGGCGCGGCGGATGGACAGCGCCGGACGCTTCGACACCTCCATGACGGCCGACAGCCGGGAGCCGTCGGGCAGGGTCAGGTCCAGCTGTGGATTCGCCCTGTCCCACGACCTGGAGCTGAGGCCCGACGTCGTGGCCAACCCCTGGACGAGCGCAATCAGGGCATCGTCGCTGGCTGCCACAGCCGGCAGCTGCTCGCGAATACCGCCCGCGTAGGTCACGAACGTCTGGTCGCCCTGGATGTCGATGTTCTCGATCCGGTCGTCGTCCAGCAGCGGCTGCAGCGCGCCGGCGCCGTAGATCCGCGCGTGCACCGCCTCGGCGAGCTCGCGCTCCTCCTCCGGCGACATCGCGGGGATGCCGAGGGCGGCCTGCTCCTCGTTGTAGCTCTGCAGGACGTTGTTGATCAGGGACCGTGCGAACTCGCGCTCCACCTCGGGGGCCAGCTGGGCCCTGCCCTGGCGGGCGTCGTCCCGCTGAGCCTGGGTCAGCTGCTCGCCGACACGGCCGTGCAGCAGGGCGACGATCTCGTGCTGGACAGCCATCAGCGCACCCCCAGGGCTTCGGCGCGGGCCGGGGCGGCGGCCGCGGCGGTGGTCTGTTCGACACCTACGCCGTAGCGTCCGCGCAGGTTGGTCACGATGTGCTTGGAGGCGCGGACCAGCTCGGACTTCTCGACCCGGCCGGTCTTGCGGCCGGCCAGCTGGGCTGCACCCGACGGGTCCAGCGGCAGGCAGCCGAGGACTTCCACGGGCAGGCCCTGCTGGACGAACAGCTGGGCGAGTTCGGAGCTGACCTTGGCGTGCTGGCGCTTGTGGTCGACCAGCAGGACGCCGATCGGGGGCCCGCCGCCGGTGCGCCCCAGCCGCTGGGCCAGCGCCGCGGCGCGGTCGCGGGTGAAGGCGATCTCCTCCGGGGAAGTGCGAGTGACCAGGACGACCAGGGATGCCATGGGCAGCAGGTCGAGATTGGGGGAGGAGGGGCCGATCCGGCCGAGGTCAGCGATCACGTCGGCTTCGGTGTTGGCCACGAAGGCGCGCCCGAGCAGCGGCCAAAGGCCCTGCCAGGCGCCGGCCTGCTCGGCGCTGGCCAGGCCGAGCAGTACTTCCTGGCCGCCGTTGATCTGCTGGGTGTGCTCCCAGACCGTCTGTGGGCTGATGCCGTTGCGGCCGGCCACGGCCAGGGAGAGCATGCCCACCCGCGGGTCGAGGTCTTGGCCGGTGGCGGACTTGTGCCGGTAGACCAGGTCACCGCCCTGAGCGTCGCACTCGGCGAACAGGGAACGGCGCGGCCACACGGCGGCGAGGGCGAGGGCGGCGGTGCTGACGCCCGGCGTGCCCTTGGCGTGCGCGACGGCGATAAGTGCCATGGGGCCCTGTCCCTTCTACTTGGGGTCCGCGGGGAGCAGGACCAGGGCGACCTCGCCGGCGGACGCGGCCTGCGCGATCGGGCCGGACTTGTCCGCGGCGACGGTGATGGACAGGGAGAGGTTCGCGCTCGGCGCGGCGGTGTCCGCCTTGAAAACCTGGCGCACCACGGCGGCCTCGGACAGGGAGAGCCCGTTGGCGGAGGCGGCGCCCTGGCCCGTGCCGGTGGCACCGGGGACCGGGGCCTTGGCGAGGTCCTTGCCGACCCACAGCACCCGGATCTTGTCGCCCTCGCGCAGCCCGGGCGGGAACTGACCTTGCTTCAGGCTGAGACCCACGACGGCCTGGTCGCTGCTGACGCTGACCTTGGTGGTGAGCATGGGGCCGGTGAGCAGGGTGCCGACGGGGATCTCGGAGGCCGCGAAGTACTTGCTGGTGAGCGCGCCGCGCTGGTCCCACCGTACGAAGGGGACGTCGGTGTCCTTGGCGACCTGGACCTGCTGGATCGCTGAGGCGGGAATGGCCTGGCCGGGAGCGATTCGCTGCGTGACCTTGACGGCGTCGACCTTCTCCGCGGCCTGCTGGACCAGCGCGGTGCCTCCGAGGCCGCCGGCCAGGATCAGCAGCGCCGCGAGGACCGCCATCGCGGGCCGGCGCTCGCGCACCGTGGCCGGGAGTCGGTCGCCCGCCCCGCCGGGCTGACTGGGCGCGCTCCGCTGCGCGGGCGCGCCCGGGTTCTGCACGGATTGCCTAGCTGTTCCTTGACTCAACGTTCTCTGCCCAACTCGCGTCGATCCGGCGTGAGCCGGCGTGAATTCGAATTTGACCCAGATATGACAAAGCAAAGGGCCGACGTGTCGGCCCGGGCCGTGCCTAGGAGACCGCTACAGGTCCCTGACCTGCGGTCACCCGCGTATGCTCCGATGTCCGTGCCACGTGCCTAACACGTAAGAACCGCCCCCCGTTACTCAGCCTCGCGGTAGCGATGGCGGGCGATCGGGGCCATTGCGACGTGCACATATGGCCGAACCGCCCGGTACTCATTCGCCCCAGAGCTTCAGCCCCGTCACAATACGAAACTTTTGAGTCGCTGTCTGCATAATTTTGGCCACTCCGTTCGTGCTGCTGGCATAGTCGCGACACAAAAACGAACAAAAGTCATAGAAGTAGCTAATGCCGTATCAGGTGATGACCCGGGCTGATTGGACGTCAGCCCGGGCCGTCACTACTCCGTCCGATTCACCGGTTTGGCCGCAGCAGCGGGCCGCCCCCGCCCCGGCCGCTGCCGGGCGGGCTCCGCTTTCACCAGGTCCACGGCCGGACCGCCGCCCGGCTGCTGGGGGACGCCCTGACCACCCAGCGGCGAGGCCTCGCCACCGTCCTCCGGGCTGAGGAACGCGAGCACCACCGCGTCCTGCTCCCGCGCGCGGCGCAGCCGCTCCTCCGTCGGCTCGGCCCGCACCGCCCGGTTCGCCGAGGCCGTCATCCGGCCGACGAGATTGGGGCTGTAGTACGCCTTGAAGACCTCCTTCACCTGAGGACCCTCGACGCGCAGCGGCCCGACCGGAGCGCCGTTGGCTGTGACCTGCACGTAGTGCTGGAAGCGGCTCAGCTCGGCGACTGCGGCCGGGTCGACCGCGCCGTGCCACTCGTCGGTGACCACCCGGATCGCGGCCATGGCGCCGGCGGTCGTGCTCACCACGGAGGCGTTCTGCAGGAGCGACTCCCGGGTGGTGGGCTGCACCCGGTTCAGGTGCTGCACCATGACGTGGAGCCTGACCTTGAACTTCCGGAGCTGCTCGGTGATGCTCGCGAAGGTCGGACCGCCGGCCGGGTCGAGGGAGATGAGTTCGTCGGCGAAGACGTGGAAGGGCCGGCGGGCGTCCTCGGGGGTGTCGCGGCGCGAGAGGCCGTCCCGCAGCAGGTCCTGCATGATCATTGAGATCAGCAGGCGGTCGCTGGGACCGGTGCCCTCCAGGCACAGCCATACGATCTTGCCCTCGTCCATGGCCTTGCGGATGTCGTACGCGCCGGTCGGGTTGCCCAGGAAGGCCCGGGTCACCGGGTTCGCGGACAGCCGGTCGAGGGGGTTGGTGACCGGCGCGAGGACGTCCGGCGGGTAGGTGGCGAACGTCGTCTCCCACCAGCGCCGCTGGTCGGCCGACAGCAGGTCGAGGATCGGGCGCTGGACGGCCTTGTCGGTCAGCAGGGCGCGCACCTGGAGCAGGGTGGCCTGCGCGTCCGCGCGGCTGGCATTGACGGCCATGAGGTTGTAGGTGACCAGGGCCTCGATGGCCTTGGTGAGGATGGTGGCCGCCCGGGGGTGGGTGGAGTCGCTCCAGCCCAGTGCGGTGGCCAGGGCGTCGACGGCGGCCGTCACGGTCCGGGCCGGGTTCTGGCCGCGGTCCATTCCGATCATGTTCCAGCCCGGGATGACCGCCCCCGGGTCTTCCGCCCGGGCCAGGTCGATCCGGCACACCAGGGAGGCCAGGGCCGGGTGGGCCAGGTAGGGCGCCACCGACTTCCAGGTGTCGCCGTGCGGGTCGACGAACAGCACGCCTTCGCCCGCGAGCGCCAGGGCGATCGCCTGGACGAGCGCGAACTCGGTCTTGCCGTAGAAGGACTTGCCGACCTTGACCGCGAACAGGAACTCGGAGGCCTGCGTGGCGATCAGGCGTCGCCGGCCGTCGGAGTACGTCAGGTACCCCTGCGGGACCAGGGCCTCGCCGGGCACGTAGTCCGCCAGCTCGGAGGCGAGCACAGGCAGGACGCTGTGCGCGGTCGGGGGCTTGAGCAGCCCCTGCAGCTCGGAGACGTTCACCCAGTTCTGTTTGCGGGGGGCGACCTGACCGGTCGTCCACCGCCGGTCGAAGGCCTCGCGCCGGTGGCGGCTGTCGGCGGACCAGGTCATCCACAGGAACCGGCCGGCGTCCGGGGAGAGGCGGCTGCCTTCGCCGAACACGTCCATGGCGGCGGTCAGCTGGCCGAGCAGCTGGCGGGCGCGGCCTTCCATCGTGGAGGTGCAGCGCACCAGGACCTGGATCCGCACCAGGCCACGGGAGTTGGCGAGGCGCCCCAGCGCCTTGTCCGGGCTGAGCGGCTGGGTGCGCGGAGTGGGCACCATCGGGGCCCTGCGGGGCGACGACGGCTCGAACAGGGTTGCCAGCTGGAACCGCCAGGACTCCTGGACGTCCGCTGCGTCGGTGGCGGCGTGTCCGGCGGCCTTGCGGGCCCGGGTACGTTCCCGCTCGCGGTCCTCGTGCAGGAGTTGCCACTGACGGAGCTTCACCTGCCAGCCGGGCACCGACTGGAGGTCGAGGACGACCTCCGCCACCTCGCCCAGCTCCGTGCGGATGTCGGTCACGGCGTCGATGAACGGCTGGAGCGGGTCCGGCTCCAACGGGACCTCGCGCAGCCCCGCCGAGGGGCGGCCCCGGAGCACGAACTCGGCGCGCACCACGTGCAGGCGCTCGGGCTTCTTCTCCTTCCCGGTCGCGCCCTCGGTCTGCTTCGTCTTCTTCGCGGCCTTGCGGCTCTCCTTCTTCTCCGCCTTCTTCTCGGCACGCTCGCGAAGGACCTGCGCGGCGTAGGCGTCGTCGGCAGCCGCTGCCTTCGCCACGCTGACCTCGCGGTAGCGGCTGTCGCGCAACAGGGTGGCGGCATCGACGTGCGCTTCCAGGCTGTACTCCAGCGGGGTGCTGCCGTCGGCCCGAAGCCGCACCCGTACCCGCTTCGCCGCCCGGGGAGCCCACCACGGGCCCTTGCCGGCCGCCCGCAGCACCACCGCCGTCTGGCGCCAGATGTCCTCGGGGGTCGGGTCGAACCGGCGGGTCGGAGTGAGGATGAAACGCTGCCGGTCGGCCAGGGTCTTCATCAGGATCCGGTAGCGGACCACGAACGCGGCGATGGCCGGCGGCACGACGGCCATCAGCACCAGGTCGCCGTTGTCGGCCAGCCAGCCGCCGGCCGCGGTCGACCAGGACCAGGCCGTGACGGCGATGTCCACCAGCGTCTGCGGCATCGACGAGTCGGCGGTGGTGCTCATCGCTGGGGCTCCCAGGTGTTGTTGACGCGGGTGAAGACGACGGTGGCGGGCCGGTGGTCGCCGTACTCGCCGGTGGGGGAGGTCCCCACCCACAGCAGGTCGACCGCCGCCCGGTCCGCGCTGCCCTTGACGGTGTGGGCGATCGCCGCCTGCACGCGGACCCCGGTGTAGAGGTAGGGCCGGCCGCCCGCACCCTGGACGGGCGGGAAGTACCCCGGCCACCGCTCGCGGCCCGTGCCGGTGGTTTCGGCCGACCAGACGGCGCGCGCGAGCGCGGCCAGCTGGTCGGCGGTCCCGGCCGGGAGGTCGCTGGGGTACTGCGCGGTCAGGGCGGCCTGGATGGCGGCGTCACCCTGGGGTCCGTCCCCGGCGGCTGCGACGCCAGAGGGCATCGCGGCCGCGGGGAAGGAGGTCGTCCCGGCGCTCGGTGACGGGGTTCCGGTGGCGGAAGGGGACGGGGCGGCGGTGGTGACCGGCGGCTGGACGGTTGCTGCGGGAGGAGCCGCCGCGACGCTGGGGGCCGGAGCCGGGGAGGCGGCGGCGCCGGGGTGGCTGCTGCCGGGGGCGACCATCGCCAGGCCAGCCGCCAGCAGAAGAGCAGCACCGGCGAGAGGAAGAAGGAATGCACGCTTTGTAGTCATTTGGGATGATTTCCTCTATTTCAAGGGGCGGGCGCCGCCCGCGTAGTCGTAATTCCAGACCGCGGCCTGTTTGACGGAATCGCCCGGTTTCGGAGCATTTAGCATTTGGCCGCCGCCTATGTAGAGTCCGACGTGATAAATCCCGGTGCTGTTGCCGAAAAAGACCATGTCGCCGGGCTTCAAGGCGCTGACGCCAGCCGATGCAGGGATGCGCTGGCCGACACCGGCCTGGTCGGCCGCGACCCGCGGCAGGCTCACGCCGACCTTGGCGAACGCGAAGACCATCAGGCCGGAGCAGTCGAAGCCCAGAACCTTCCGGCCGTCCTGCCCGCCTTGCGAGCAGCAGATACCGGTGGTCGGACCCGAGGCATCCCCGCCGCCCCACGAGTACGGCACGCCGATCTGGCTGCGGGCCGCCTCGATCACCTTCCGAACCTGGTCCGAGACCTCACCGATCGGCTCCTGCGAGCCGAGCGCGGCGTACTGGTCCCTCCAGCGCAGCACGTCGTCCACGTAGGCGTTGGAGGTGTTGTAACTCAGTACTGCTCGGCGCAGCTGGCCGATGTCGGTCAGGTCCCGGCCGTTGCCGCACAGGTACAGCGCCGCGGCCAGCGTCTCGTCGTCGGCGTTGTTCGGATTCCCGGTGCCGTCCGGGCGGACCCGGCCCGAGTAGCCCGCGAACGTCGACGGGAGGAACTGCATCGGGCCGACGGCGGCGTCGTACTCGCTGTTGCCGTCCCACTTCCCCCCGTCGGTGTCCCGGATCGCGGTCGTGTTCCCTCCGGCGCCGGAGCCGTTGAGGACCGGGCCGATGATCGGCGGGGTGATGAGTCCGGCAGGGTCGATCTGGTGGCCGGCGGCGTGGTTCGATTCGACCTTCCCGATGCCTGCGAGCAGCTGCCACGTCATGCCCTTGCAGGCCGGGGCCATCTGCGGCATTGCCGATGCCGCCCGCACGTAGGCCTGCACCATCCGGCCGGGGATGTCGCCGATCATCCCCACCGGCGCGGTGCTGCCAGGGTCTGCACTGTCGATCATGCTGATGACGGGCAAGGAGACGATCCCCAGCACCAGCAGCACACCCAGGCAGCCCATCCGGCGGACGTGCTTCATCACCTTCACAGGTCCAGCCCTCCGTCCGGCCCGCCGACCGTGCCCTCGCCCGGCTCACCACCGGCTGCCTCGCCTGCCGCGTCCCGGTGGCCGAGGTGAGCGCGCATCCGCCACGCCTCCAGAGAGCTGCGCGCCGGGTCCGTCGGCCCGAGCAGCCGTGGGCTGACCCGCCGCAGCACGGAGGGGTCCATCGCCGGATCCACCGAGGCCACGGCCCCGGCCTCGACGGCAGGCGCGGGCGGCGCCGGGGCGGGCCCGGACGGCACCTGGTGGGCCGGGAAGATTTCCCCCGTGGTGCGGTCGACGACCATCTCCGGCTCGTCCTCGACCACGGCGATCGGTTCCGGAGCGGGCACGACGTCCGGACCCAGCGCGGCCCAGATGTCAGCCGGACCGCTGTCCGCCCGCCCGGCGCGCACGACGACCTGGTCCGGTCCGGCCTGCTCGCCCTGCAGGACGGCCCCGCTCGGCTCCGTCTCGAAGAACGGGTACTCGGCGCTGCGGCCCTGCGCGTGCTCCCAGACCTGGCCGTGGTCGGCCGGGTCGTGATGGCCAGCCCGGCCGCTGGGCTCCTGGAACGGGTCGCCGACGGTCAGGTCGTAGCCGACGGCGGCCCCGTCCCGGGCGGACTCGTAGGCGTTGCGCATGCCGTCGATCAGTGGCGCCACGTGGGTGTTGGCCATGACCGCGGCCTGCAGGTACTGGTGCCGGGCAGCGCCCGCGACAGTGTTGACGGCGCCCTTCGCTGTCTGGCCCACCTTGCGGGCCCCGGCCTTCTCGTCCGCCCACCACGACTTTCGGACGTTCGAGTAGTGCTGCCACTGCATCCCGGCGTGGTCCCGCAGGACGCCCCCGGCCCGGTTGAGCCGCGTCAGCGTGGCCGGAGCCCCGCCGGTCACGTTCCAGCCGAGCTTGCCGGCCTTGCCCGCTAGCAGTGCCAGGCGCCCGGCCCGTGTGTTCAGCAAGCGGTTGTGCACGGTGTGCCCGAGCGGCGTCACGCCGCTGCGCGGCATCAGCACCCGGCGCCCGGCGGTGGTGGTGGTCGGACCGGGCGGATTCGGCTGACCACCGGGCCCTCCGGGACGGCCTCCACGGCCGGGACCACCCACACCACCCGGACCGCCCGGACCGTGCGGGCCGCCAAGCCCGCCATGCGGGGGCAGGGGGCCGCCGAAGGGACCGACCGTCCCGACCGGCTTGAGCCGGCGGGCCAGCTTGTGCGGCGGCAACGGGTTGCCGGCCGCGAGCTGGTGGGCCGCCCGCACCGGCAGGGACAGCATGGCCATGCCGCGCCGGAACTCCCCGTACGCCCCGGCCGCCATCCCGGCGGCGTTCATCTTGCCGAGCCCCGGGTCCGCGAGCGCGGACAGGCCCTCGGCGATCCGTGCCTTGCGCAGCAGCGCGGAGTGCCCGCCGATGCCGCCGCCCAGCCCGCCTCCGAGACCGAGCCCGCCGCGCAGCCCGCCGTAGCCGCCGCCGGACCCGCCCTGCCCCATGTTCCCCAGCGCCTGCGACATGGCCAGGCCCAGGCCGGTGTTCTCGCCCATGAACAACGTGCCGCCGATACGCGCGAACCTCATGCGGTTGGCGAACCGGTCGCCCAGCTGCCCGGCCGCGGCGAACACCCGGCGGTGGAAGACCAGGAGCACCACCGCGAACCCGTCCAGGATCAGCAACCGCTGGATCATGACGGTGTTCTGAGGACTGGTCAGGATGCCGTTCGCCCCGAGGGCGAACATCGGCAGCATCACCGACACCGCGAGCTCGGTGACCACCGAGGTAAGGAAGATACCCAGCCACTTCCACAAGGCAGCCCGGTTGCCGCCGGGCAGCATCGCCCAGATCCCGGCCGGGGCCGTCAGCGAAGCGGCGATCACGTCCGCGAACTGGCAGCCGATGTGCACCAGCGCCATGCCGACCACCACTATCGCGATCAGCAGGACCGCCAGCAGCACCAACGCGACGCCGCCCACCCGGTCCCAGTTGCTGTCCACCGCGAAGTTGTAGGCCGCCTTCCCCTCGTTGCCATGACGCTTCAACTCGTTCTTCAGCTCGTCCCACGACGACGTCTTCGGGCAGGCCACATCGCTGCCCGGCATCCAGCTGATCCCGCAGTCGGAATCGTCCTTGCCCTTGATCTCGCCGTGAATCCACCGGTAGTGGACGTCCGCGAGCTCCTTCTCACGCTGGTTGGTGGAGTCGGGACTCGGGATGATCCCGTACTGCAGAAGCTGATACGGCTGCACCACGAGGGTGCGCGTCAGCATCATCCGCATCGGGCACGACGGGTCGCTCTTGTCCTTGTCGGAGGTGCAGCCCGGATCGGGACCGTTGACACCGGCCGCAAGCTGCCCGGCCTGGTGTGCCGCCTGCTGCGCCTGCACGACCGGGCCCTGCTCGCCGAGCACCGAGCGGGGAGTCAGCGCGGGCATCAGCACCAGCGCCGACAGCATCAGGGTGATCAGCATCTCGCCGGCGCCGCGCCCCACCTTGCCGCGCATCATCAGCAGCCCGCCGAACGCGACCCCGGCGGCGAGGAACAGGCCGTAGAGGCTCAGGTCGTTGGCCATGATCTGGAAGAACTCGTAGTGGAGGTGGTTGGCGGTGCCGATCAGCGTGCTGACGATCGGGAAGTTCCAGATCCACTGCACGACCCAGCACATGAAGCCCACCAGCAGCCGCACGAGTGCGAACCCCGCCCCCAGCAGCAGGTTGCACACGTGGCTGCGGATGTCGGTGGTGCCGCCGTTCTCCGACTTGAGGTCATAGTTGTCCAGCGGGACCCCCTCGGACGACAAGACGTTCAGGGGTGCCAGCACGCCGCCCCGCTCGCCGTCCGCGGCGAACGCTGACTCGGTGCCGGCGACCATGAACAGGTAGGTCATCCCCAGCGTCATCAGCACCGTGCGCCGGCCCGGCCAGTACAGGGCCGCGACCGCACGAAGGCTCCGCCAGACCGCGCCCGCCCGCCGGGCACGCGGCACGACCACCTCGGCCACCCGGGCCACAGCCTTGGGAAATGGACGGATCGTCATCGCACGGCCACCTTCATGGGCTGCTGCGCGCCGCGGCCGGCGGCCGGGCGCTTGCTGACGGGAGTGGTGAAGATGGCGCTGTACTTGGGCAGGTGCTCCGGGACCAAGACCTTGACCAGACCGATCCGGCCGCGGGTGTCGCGCAGGAGCATCTCGCCCGCCCGGTTCGCGTTGCCGCGCGGCGACAGCTCGGCCTTGACCAGCTGGATCAGTGACTCGTCGTCGTCAGGCAGACCCAGGAACGCCAGGCCACGCCGGGCCATCGCCTCGTCGCCGGTACGGGCCAGCACCCGCTGCACGATCAGGCCCCGGATCGTCTCGTCGCCCAGGTCGAGCGCGTCGTGACCGCCGGCGCACCAGCCCGCGTTGTGCTTCCTACCGTCGTGCGCCAACTCGCTGATCAACGCGCTGCCCTCGGCGCTGGAAGTCAGCCAGTACACCTCGTCGAAGATCACGGCAGCGAACCGGTGCAGGTCCGAGAACGCGATGTGGCGGCTGATCGCGGCGATCAGGTAGAGCACCGCCCGGCCGATCAGCGCCTCCAGCGGCTGGGTGCGCAGCACCTCCGGCCGGCCCAGCGCCTCCTTCGGAGGAAGGGTGAGGCCGTTGGTGGTGAAGACGACCAAGTCGGCGGTCAGGGCCGACATGCTCAGGGCGGGCAGCGAGGGGTCGAACACCATGCGGGCCAGGCGGGCGTCGGCCACCGTGCCGAGCAGGTCGAGGGCGTCGGCCGCCGCCTCGCCGCGGTTGCCGCCTTCGGTGGCGATCGCCTGCAGCTCCTGAAGGACCAGGCCCATGTGCGGGTTCCGCGCGGCGGCGGCCGCCTTGACCGCCCGGCTCAGCACCGCTCCGCCCGGCGACATGGCCTCCATCTGGGTCTGCAGCAGCAGGTAGCTGAGCGCGGCGGCCTCGCCCTGCGCGGCTGGGAGCACCCGCAGCGGGTCGATGCTGATCGTCGCGTCGGCTGCGTCGATGACCTGGTGACGCCCCGGCGCGGCCGAGCGGGCGAAGGAGGCGTACTCACGGTTGTTGGTCCGGTCGATGACGATCGCCCGGTGCCCCCGATCGACCAGGGCAGCCATGATCATCTTCAATAGAACCGACTTTCCGCTGCCCAGGTCGCCGAGGACCGCCAGGCTCGCGGCGATGTTGCTCGCCGGCGCGGACGCCAGGTCCAGGAACACCGGCCGAAACGTGCCGCAGTCCAGCGAGCGGCCAAGCATCGGCCCGGTGTCATCGCCGACCTCGCCGACCGTCAGCGGCCCGGTCATCGCCCAGTCCTCCGACAACTGGAACTGCGTGCACTCCCGCGCCCGCAGCGCCGGCCCCGCACCCGGCAGCCCGAACTGGAACATCCGAACCTGGCCACCGCGCGGCCGGATTGCCCGGTAGTCCGCGCCACCGAGCCGGGCCTTCAGATCCCGCGCCCAGTCGTCGCACTCCTGCGCGCTGGACCCCCACACCGTCAGCACCGTGCGGGACTGGACCTCCAGCTCCACACTCGTGCGCCCGAGCCGGGCCTCCTGCTCGCCCAAAATCTCGGCGGCGCCGTGCAGCGAGTCCGGCGTACCGGTCGGGTGGGCAGCCCACTGGTCCGCCTGGTCCGAGAGTTCTGCCTTCTTCTTCGCGATCGCCCGCTTCGCCCGCGCCGAGTCCACCAGCGTCAGGTCGACCACCGCGTCCACCGGGTAGGGCAGCAGCTCCAGCTGCGCCAGGATGTCGGCGGACCCCTCCGCGACGGCCTCCGGAATCTCCTCCAGAGCCAGGTGCGCCTGGTAGCCGACGCCCTCGGGGGTCTCCACCTGCAACCAGAGCTTCGAGAGCGCCCCGCCGTCGAACCGCGAGGAGAACCAGTTGCGCATTCCCCCCTCAGACTCCGTGCGGGTGCCCGGCCCCTGCCCGCCCTCCAGCAGCCGCGCCTGACTCAGACTCGCGTAGCCGGGGCTGCGCAGCTGGGCGCCGACGACCTTCCCCGCGAAGCGGCGGCTGTGCTCGGCCTCGGTCAGCAGCGGCTCGGCCTGGCCGCGGTGGACGGCGTGCTGGTGGATCCAGACGATCTCGGCCGGACGGGCCTGGCGCAGCTGCAGTCCACCGCCGAAGCCGGCCTCGATCTGCCGGGCCACTCCCCTATATAGCTGAACCTCGCTGATCGGGACGGGGGCGACGGGCAGACCGACCTGCTCGCCGAGGGTCGCCCACAGGGAGCCGCCGGCCTGGGTGAGCTGGGCGGCCCGGCCGGGCGCCTGGAGCGGCAGGGCCAGCCACAGGGTGCGCCGGTGCATCGCGTAGTCCTGCACCATCTCGGCGGCGGCGATTGCGCTCTCGCGCGTGCCGGGGTTGGCATCCAGGTCGATGTCGGCGGCGACCTGGTCGAAGACCTCGCTGGGCTCGACCCGGGCGCACAGGCTGTACAGGCGGGCGTTGCCGGACAGGGAGCGCACCAGGCTGGTGACCCGGCGCAGGACCTCCTGGCGTTCCAGCTCGGAGGCGTAGCGGGAACCGACGGGGGTCACGCGCCAGACCGCCCAGACCGGCCCGGCGGTCGACCACAGCAGGTGGCCGGAGATGTGACGGAAAGCTGCGACCCTCATCGTGGGTCTCCCTTCTGGGCGGAGTTGATGGCCGCGGCGGCGGCGAGCATCTGCTGGAGCGGGGTGAGCGCCGGCGCCGTGGCGGCCGGAGCGATCGGCTGCGGTGCAGGGGCGGGCTCGCGGGGCTCGAAGAAGCTGAGGGTGCGAACCGGCTCCACGTACCCGTGGACTTCGGCTTGGACGGCGGCAGCTTCGGCGGCCGGGGCCTGGTCCTCGACGGCGTTCTCGAAGGTGAAGGTGGCGCCGGTGAGGAGGACAGGCCTCACCGGGCGCACCGCCTGGCCGCCGATCTGGCCCGCGCGCGGGGAGACGGCCAGCGACAGGGCGTCGGCGACCACCAGGAACGGGGACCGGCCGGCGATCCGTGAGTGCCGCGCGGCCCAGATCGCCACCGCCCACGCCAGCACCGGCAGTGGGCCGAGCAGCGGCGCCCACCAGGTCGCCGTCTTGACCAGGACGTACGCTCCGAGGGCGGCCACCACGAGCTGCGGCGGCGTGTACGGCCCCATGGGAATGCGCCAGTCGCCGATCTTGCCCAGAACCCAGGGATGCCTTCTGGCCTTGGTGTACGAGCGGCCGATCCGGGAACGCGCGGCGCTGCTCACGCCGTCTTGCCCAGCTGTCCGGTGAAGGCCCCCGAGGGGAGTTCACGGGAGAGCTCGCCCGCACCCTGGTAGGGAGCGGTGGCCGGCGTCTTGTTCTCGCTGACCTCGGTCCGGAACAGGTCGGAGAAGGAGAGCCGGTTGGCGAACAGACTCCAGACGATCACCAGGCCGATGGCCCCGCCGATCGCCGACTTGATGCTCATCTTCCTGACGGCATGGACGATGACGATCGCCGTCAGGCCGATCATGAGGCCGCTCGCCACCCAGCCCATGAGCGTGCCCGCCCAGGAGTTGCCGAAGTTCTGGAGCGGTCCAGCCAGCTGCGTCTGCGTCATCGCCGTACCCCGTTCGAGTCGGAGGAAGCCGGCGACGACTTGGTGCTCGTGCCGGGAAGGAGGGAGGAGGTGGGGGCCAGCGCGGTGATCTCCCAGCGCCCGGCCCGAGCGGTCAGGGCCAGCGGGTAGGACAGCGGCCACTCGCCCGTGGCGTCGGATGCCTGGACCACGGCTTCCGCCTGGAGGACCGTGCCGTCCGCTGGTGAGGACGGGACGGCGGACGTCGTCGACAGGGCCTTGAGGGTGACCTGGGTGTAGGTCGCCCCCGGTGCGGGGATCTTCACCCCGGGCGAGACGTAGCGGGAGCTGTCCCCAACGCCCGTCAGGTAGGCGCCCAGGTAGCCGGAGATCGTCTCCCGCAAAGGTCCGTCACCGACCTGCGAGCCGTACACCGGCACCGCCGGGTCCGGGTCCGCGATCGTGGCGGGAGGCGCCACCTGAGCCGGGGCCGCCGACACCACGAGCGCGTCCGGAGCACCGCCCGACCCGGCTGCGCGGGTCATCGACACCTGGACCGCGTAGTAGCGGACCTCGACCGACCCGGCCTGGGTGCCGCGGCCCTGCGCAGAGTTCTGCGCAGACGGCTGCGCAGAACTCTGCGCAGCACCCGCGCCCGGCTGGCCGCTCTGCGCATCGCTCGGCGGGACGACGACGGTGGCCGCCACCGTCACCTGCCAGGTACGCCCGCCCATCGGCTGGCTGCGCACGGCGATGGACTTCTGGACCGTGAGGCGCGCAGCGCTCTTCGGCTGCGGCAGGCTCACGCCGGGCGCCATCAGGCGCAGCGCATTGGTGGTGGTGTCGGCCGGCGAGCTGCGCAGCCACAGGTCGACGAAGGCTTCGGCGTAGCCGGTCGGCGGTGCGATCGCCGAGGGGGCGGCGGGTGCGGAGGCGGGGGCCGCGGCCGTGCTCTGGACGCCCAGCAGTGCCACCGCGAAGGCGATCGGGCCAGCCGCCAGCGCGACCAGGGCGCCAGTACGAAGGACGGCCGTCCAGACCCGGGCCCGGCGAAGTTCACCTCCGTCGGCAATCAGGGACGGGGCCGGCGCTCGGTCGCGCCGGGTGGAGAGAGGACTCACGAAAGGGCTCCTTGGTCGTCAGCGGATCAGCTGATGACCGAGGAAAGCCCGCGACCCTTGGTGGAAACCTTGGTGATCGCAGGCTCTGGGATAACACCTCCGCAACGGCCCTCACCAATGCATTGACCTGCGGTTTTGCGGCTTCCAAGGATTCCTTGGAGACCTGCGCGGATACCTTGGTGCCGCCACGGCACCGGTCGGCGCCAACCTTGGAGACCGGGGGCCGGGCCCGCCGGAAAACCTTGGAGACCGGGCGCCGGCAGCCCCCGAAACCTTGGTGGCGGCCCCCCAGGCGGAGCCCGCCAACCTTGGTGGCCATCCCGGGCGAGCCCGCCAACCTTGGCGGCCACCCCGCGCCCGTCCGGTGAACCTTGGTAGCCGCCCGCCGCCGCGCCCGCCCACCTTGGAAGCCGCCCCAGCGCCCGTGCGCAGACCTTGGCGACCGCCGCTCACAGGCCTGTGCCTGCCACCAGCGCAAGTACCGCCGCCGCGCAGCACCGCCAGCGACCGCCGGCCGCAGAGCCGGACGGCGGGTGAGCGGGCCGCCCACGCAGAGCGCGAACCGGGCCACCGGGCCTGACCCTGCGCAAGATCATCCGATGGAATGCGCGGCGCCCCCGCGATGCGCATGCGCACAGGTGTTCGTCTGCGCATGCGCAATCCCCGGCCTCTGCGCATGCGCAACGTCTCGGCCCCGGCTCCGGTTCTGCGCATGCGCAGAACCGGAGCCGAACCAGGATCGGCATCTCTGCGCACGCGTCCGCCGGACCGTCACCAACGTTGGCCCGGACCGGTCTCCAAGGTGCCCGGACCCCTTGATCTCGACAGTTGTGAAGCCGTTACCTACGACGGCCCGAGCACCAAGGGGTCCACCAAGGGTCGCGGGATTACCTCTGTCGTCGATCCCCGCACGACCCGAGGAGCCACCATGACCACCCTGCCGAACGCCGCCCCTGCTCTGGCAACCGCGGCCTACCTCTCGGCCGGCCTGGGTGCTCTGTCGACCACCGGGATCACGCAAGCGTGGTTTCGCAACGGACGAGACGCCGAGGGAAGGTCCGCAGTCACGGCAGCCTGGCTGTTCCTCCTCGCGCTCTGGCCGGTCCCACTTGTGCTCCGTGCGGTCCGTGAGCTCCGCGCACCCCGGCCGCGCGGGGCCCACCGAGCAGGGCCGAAGAACACCCCACCTGCACCGAAGACCTCTGCACCGCCACGGCCGACCTACCCGCCGGTGCCGCCGGACTGGTTCCGCTGCAAGTACGACGGGGCTCGCACCGCCCTCACAGAGGGCCGCACCGACATCGCCCGCCGCCGGGTCACCGGCCTCATTGACGACGCCACGAAGTACTTCGGCGCAGACCACCCATACGCCCGCTATGCCTGGGACCTGCTCGCCGAGATCCTCCTCAGCGCCCCGGCCAACCCGGACCAGGCCAGCGTGTACGTCCCCTCGCCCGCCGGTTTCGCCGCGGCGGTGAACTGATGACCGACTTCCTCACCCAGCTCTCCACCGGAGCAGACGGTCTCCTGTCCTGCAACGGACTGGACTACATCGAGTTCGACGTCCGGATCGCCCGCGACCCCTCCTGCCCGTCAGCGAGCAAGGCCGCGTACATGGCCCTGGCCGCGTTCGCCGACATGGAGCTCCACATCACGCTCACCGCCGAGTCCGTGGCCGGCTGGTCGACCGAGGTCCGCTCCGCCATGCTGCCCTACCGAAAGACGATCGCCGCCTGCATGGGCCGATCCGCGAACACCTTCGACCGAGCCGTCGTCGACCTGGTCGGCCGTGACTTCCTGCTCGTCCAGCCCCAGCAGAACCCCGACCACCCCGGCGCCCCCGACGCGAACCTCTACCGCCTGACCGACCGCGAACGCTGGGCCCGCCAGGTCCTCGAACGCGCCTCCAACCCGACGCCGCCGACACCCCTCCTCGGAGCCGACGGCCGGCCGGTGCCCCGGGTGCTGCGCACCCCCGGCATCGACTTCATCAAGCTGGATGCCCGCATCGCCTGCTTCGGCGGCCGCTCCCCGAACTACAAGGCCGTCTACGCCGCGGTCGCCTCCTTCGTGAACCTGAACAGCCGGGCCATCACCGAGCGCCCGCCGACGATCCGCGAACTCATGGCCTGCACCGGCCTCGGCCGCACCGCCGTCACCGACGCCCTGGCCCAGATGCGAGCCGACGGCCTCCTGGTGACGCGGGACCAGTACGCCCCCGACCACGAGGGCGGCGGCCGCCTCGCCTCCAGCTACGCCCTCCTGGACGGCCGGCTCTGGCGGGCCCGCGCAGCCGCCCGGGAAGACCGTGAGATCGCCCAGTTCATCGGGGGGTCTACCCATCAGCCGGACGGGGGTCTCCCCACCACGCGGACGGGGGTCTACCCATCAGCCGGACAGGGGTCTCCCCACCAGCCGGACATCTCTAATAGAAGTAGTGAGAACCGTGGCGGCGAGCTCCTTCCGGACGCCCGAAGGGCATCTTCAGGTGGTAAGGCGCGCGAGCCGCGCGCGGCCCGCGCCGCCAAGCCGGCCGGCAAGGGCGGCTCCGCCGCCGACCGGACCAAGAAGACTCGCACCACGACCATCCGCACCGCACCGTCGCGACCCGTCCCCGGTGAGGAGATCGTCTTCGCGGCCATCGACGCCCTCGGGGTCAGCAAGCACCCGGCCCTGCGAGTGCCTCCGCTGCGCCGGGCGGTACGCGACTTGCTGTCCGCCGGCCGCACCACCGAGCACGCGCTCGCCCGGATCAACGCGGGCTGGTGGCGGGCCGGGGCCCCGGAGCGGGTCGCCAGCGGCGAGATCCGCGGACCGGTCGGCTACCTCGCCACGGTCTTGAGCGGGCAGGACTGCGAGCGCCCCGACTGCGAGCGCGGCCTCATCCTCGGGTCGGGCGAGGAGTGCCAGGCCTGCGGGCTGCGCGCGGCAGAGCGGGAGGCGGACCGGGCCCGCCGCCACCTGGAGGCGCAGACCGCGGCGGCCGCCGGCTCCGGCGGACGGTCGGGGAAGCGGCCTTCGGCAGGCTCTGCTGACCGCAGCCACAACGCGAAGGCCACCTGGAGGTGCGAGGCACCCGGGCCGGGAGGTTTCGGCACGGGAGTGTGCGGCCGCCCGGGCCTCGGGACGCCGCCGCCCCTGCCGATGTGCCCCGACTGCCTGGACGACCTTCAGCGAGCACTGGGTCGCTGATCACCGGCGCCCTTGGTCTTCCCTTCGTGAACCGGCTGGGCCCCGGCCCACCTGCCGGCGCTCGGCACCGGGGGTGGGCGGCCGGGGCTGTCGGCCCGCAGGGCTTCGGTAGGGTTGGCCCGGGCTCCAAGGGTTCCGGGGCCGGGCCGGATCACTACCGGCCTTTGACGCAGGAGGCAGCGCGTGGCTGATGAGCGGTTCGAGCACGAGTTTCGGGCGGTCGAGTCGTTTGCCGCCGCAGTGTCGAACGGGGACGCCTGGCGTGAGACGTCGCTCAGATTCGGTGGGCAGACGCAGGGGGAGGCGATCGCTGCTCTGGCGCAGTGGTCCTCAGCCAACGAAGAGCTGACGGACCCTTACGTGATCCGGGCTGTCCGACTCCACGAGGCGCAGGACAGCATTCCGCCCTACTCGCTGATCATCACGGTACATCCGGGCTGATGCCGGATGCGCTCGGCGGCCGGGCGGAGCGGATGTCCGACAATGTCGGCCGGCGCGCGGGGCAGGTGAAGACCCTGGACCGCAACGACGAAAGGGCCCGGTGGTCCCTCCCCAAGCGCTCTGGGGAGGGACCACCGGGCCCTTTCAAGCTGGTGTGTCGGGCTGGCCTAGCCGGCCTGCTGGCGGGCGGTGCCCGAGACGGCGACGACGTCGCCCCACGCGACCGGGGCACCGCCGGTGAGCAGCTTGCGGACGGCGGCCGCGACGGCGTGGACCTCCTCGATGAGCTCGGGGGCGAGGTCCAGGTCTGCCTCGTTGCAGGTGACGACGACCCGTCCGGGCAGGAAGTAGGTGGCGTCGTAGGTGATGTCCAGGCCGCGCCAGGCGCACGCGAGTGCGGTGGCGACCAGGTTGCCCTGGAACTGCTCGCGGTGGCCGTTGTCGTGGACCCACATGGTCGCCCGCCGGTGGTAGTAGCCCGGGTCGGGCGTCCCCGACAGGCGGGCTTTCAGCGACTGGTCGCGGGTGGTGCGGTCATCGGGCAGGGCGAAGGTCTCGACACTGCCGTCGGTCTCGATCTGCAGGGCCTGGGGCATGGCTTCTCCAATCGGGGCGGTTCGGGCGGGCTACAGGTCCATCCAGCCGCAGGCCGGCCGGTCAGGGTCGGCCAGGGACACCCACACCGGGTCCGACGGTCCGCGGTCGGGCCGGTCCTTGCCGGGGGAGATCTGCTCCAGCAGGGCGGCGCCAGCCTTGACCTCCTGGAGCATCTCGCGGACCCGGCGGTTGCTGGCGGTCGCGGCCTGCAGGTCCTCGATGCGGCGCTCCATGGTCGTCTTGGAGCCGCCCGCGAACACGAACAGCAGCCGCGGGAACCTCGGGTAGAACTCCAACCACGCCGGCTCGGCCTGGGTGCTCTCGATCGTGGGGCGCCGCCCGCCGCCCTGGAGCGGGCGCAGTCGCCAGAAGCGGGCGTAGGCGGTGAGCTTGCCGACCAGCTTCTCGCTCCCGTAGGTCGCGCGGTCAACCTCCACGAAGGCCCGCAGGTGCACCCGCCCGTCCGCCCTGTGGGCGGTGTACCGCATCAGGGCGTCCGGCCGCACCGCGTCCGTCTTCCGGTCGGACAGGCGGTGCATGGTCTCCGGCGCCCAGTCGAGGGGGTAGTAGTCGTCCCCCCGCCGCCGGGAGTCCGCCAGGAACGCGAGATGGGTGGTCAGCACGGCCTGCGAGTGGGGCAGCAGAATCCGCGCGGCCACGTCGGCCAGATTCTGCAGCGGGCTGGTGCGGTCGCTCACCTCCGGCATCTCCGCTGCGATCGCCATGCCGGCGGCGGTGAGGTAGCTCAGCTTCGCGGTCCGCGGCTCGCGAAGCGCCACCGACTCCACCAGGCCGTGCTGACGCAGCTTGCGGACCTGGTCGCGGACGTAGCTGATGTCCTTGTCCGGGCACAGCATCTCCTGTAGCTGCGCCGTCGTGGCGGAGCGGTGCTGATACAGCGCTGCCAGGACCATGTAGGCCAGGGCACTGGGCGCGAAGGTCGAGTTCACCAAGATCCTCTCCAAGGGCTGTCGGCGGAACACGCCACTCAACCCCGCGAGCCTTGGCGGAAACCTTGGTGCCGGCGCTGCGCAGGATCACGACTGCGCAACGCCGGCCACCAAGGCCTCCGCGAGGCCGGTCCACCCCGTCACCAAGGTTTCCGGCCCAGCGGCCCTGACCTGGGCGGTCGCGGGCACCAAGGTCTACGGCTGCTCCGGCGCGGAGGCCTCGCGCAGGTACTTGGCCGCGGTGACCGGGGTGACGCCGAGGACGGCGGCGAGCTCGTCCTCGGTGAGGTCCGGGTTCTTGCCCAGCAGCTTCTTCGTCCGGGCCAGGCGCTGCTCGGCCTCCTGGCGCTTGGTCGGTCCGGCCGGCTCGGACGGGTCCCGCCGGTAGGAGGCCGCGGTCTCGGCGCTCACTCCGAGCTCCTGGGCCAGGTCCGCGTCGGTGAGGTCCGGGTTCTCCTGCAGCAGCTTCGCGGCCTTGGCCCGGCGCCCGGCGGCCTGCGCCTCCGGGCGGGCGTCGCCGCGGCCCAGCTCGTTGAGGTGGGTGTTGGCCGTGGTGTGCCCGATCCCCAGACGCCGGGCGACCTCACCTCCGCTGATGCCCGGGTTCTCCTCGGCGAGCGTGCGTACGGCCTCGCGCATGTTCTTCGTTGCGTTCTCGTCCGTGCGCGGCCCCATGACCTCCTGGAGGTAACGGTGCACCGTCCGCTCGCTGACACCGATCTCGTCCGCGATCTCAGCGGGCGTGTAGGGCGGGATCCGCTCGCGCTCGTACATGGCGTTCGCCAGGGCGCGCCGCTCCGCACTCACCCGGACCAGCTCCTGGGCGGCCTCGGAACGAGGCGTCCACCCGCCGGTGCTGCCCTTCGGCCGGCCGAAGCCCTTGGGGGCCCCGACGCGGCGGCGCTCCTCGGCGTTCCACCGCTCGATCGTGGCGCGGAACCAGAAGTCGACACCGTAGAAGGTGCGGTCGGGGTCCGGCAGCTGGGTCTTGCTGCCGCGGTAGTAGGACTCCCAGGTCGACTTCTCCAGCCGGCGCTCCTTCGGGACCGCCAGCCGTGCCTCTTCCAGGCCGAGCAGCTCGTGACCGCTGATCCAGTCCTGCAGGTCCGCTTCGCTCATCGCGTCGAGCTCGTCGGCCGACAGGTCGACGACGGTGCCATCTTCCTCCTCCTTGGCGAGCCAGGTGCGGACCAGGCCGCGCAGCTCGTCCTCGGTGAAGGTGCTGTAGTCCGGCAGGCTCGGGATCGTCTCCAGTTGTACCGGGGCCTTCCCCTTCTTCGCCTTCAGCTTGCGCAGGTTTCCGATGAGGACCTCGGCCTGCTCCCGGTCGAAGAGCACCTTCGTGCCGCGGCCTCCGCCGGCCAGCACGTCCAGCGTCTTGAAGTATCCCTTGTTGTTGATGGCACCGGCGCTCCAGTCGGCCTGGTGGGCCAGGTCGTCGCGGTCGATGACGCTCCGTCCGAGCGGGATCATGATGTCCTCCTGAAGGACTGGGTAGGTGATAGGCGAGCAACCCGCCTTGACGTGATTATGTTTACCACGAATTTCTCATTTAGGCTACTCCGGCTTAGCCCGGGCCATCGGCCGACACGCCGCCCCGCCCTGGAAACGCCAGGCCAAGACCGCGCCGAGCCGGGTACGGGCCCCGGAAAGATCATGAAGTGGCGAGGTCCGGCCCGGATGCGCCCGCCCCGGCCAGCAGGGCGATCGTCATGATGGCCAGATCGAGGCCGCACCGCGCCGGGAGCACACGTTCCGGGCCGCCCTCCACGACCGACTGCCCAGGGTCCAGCCCCCGCAGCGCCCGAGCGAGCGCCGCGATCCCACCGACCGTCAGGTCAGGCCCCACCCCGGCCGGGGGGCCGGCTGCGGCGAGCCCGGCAATACCGACCAGAAGCGTCACCTCCATCGACCGCGGGTCCACCTCCGCCACGAGGCGGCCGGACGGCAGGTCCAGGACCAGCCGTCCGCCCGAACCCGGACGGACGAGGTGCCCCGGGACCGCGGCCGCCAGGTCCCGCAGATAGCCGGCGACAACGGTCTCCCCCTGCTCCACCGTCATCCGGCGCGCGAGGGCGGAGTCGAGGGCGGGCAGGTGCCGGCGAACGGCAGCATCCGCGAGACGTGCCGGCAATCCGTCGGTGCCTGGCACCTCCTCGAACCGGTCGCCGACGGAGGGCCAGGGCGCGATGGCCGCTCCCTCCGGCAGGACCGTCACCAGCAACGAGCGACGCCCGTCGCTGACGGAGGCGACCGGCCGGCCGCGGAAGACGACGTTCGGTTCCATGCGGCTGCTCCAGGTCCGCCCCGGGCGGGACGGCAGGTGAGCGGCGACCGCGCGAGCCAGCATGTGGCAGTCGCCATGCCCGGCGGCGGCCGGGAGGTGGGAGGGGGACATAGGTGGGACTCCTTGTCGAGGGGAACCGGCCTCGGGCCGGACGGAGGGGCGGCTCCCGCGGGGAGCCGCCGGACGGATGATCAGGAGAGGCCGGGGGTCAGCAGGTCGGCCCCCAGTGCCTTCACGTCGAAGACGACCAGGCTCCGGGGGATCGCCTGCTCCTTCGGGGTGTAGATCTGCTGGACCAGGCGGCCGACGGCGATCACACGGCGGCCGACCGGCAGGGAGGCCGCCGCCTTCGCGGCCTCACCCCGCAGGGTGCACCGCAGCCGGTCCGGCACCTCGAAGCCGCCCGTCCCGGCCCGGCCCTGCTCGTGGGCGATGGTGAACAGCAGAGCCACCTCCCCCTCGCTGCTCGTGCGGGATTCGATCTCCGTGATCCGGCCGGTGAAGGTCTCCAGCCGGTCCGGCACCGGGTCGAGCTCGGCGAACGCCGACGTACCGGGCTCCTGCTCGGCGGCCCTGTGCAACGCGGCCCGGGCCTTGCGCACGCCCTTCGAGTTGACCGCCGCCTGCGACCGCCCGTCGATCTCCCGAACCTCGGCGAGCAGGCCGTCCGCCTTGTCGCGCCGCCGCAGCGTCTCGGCCTCCTTGTCACGGGCAGCGCGGGAGCACAGGTTGGCGTGCGCTCCGTAGATCTCCTCCAGGGCGACGGCGACCACGGCCGCCGCGCCCTGGCGCCGCCGCTTGCGCGAGAACCCCCACTTGCCGTCCTCGGACTCCAGCACCACCAGGGACACTGCGGGCCACCCGGTCTCGTCCAGGGGGCCCAGCAGCACGTCGAGCTGGCAGGTCACCCGGGCGTCGTGCAGCGGCTGCCACGGGTACCAGGTCCAGCCCGTGCGCGAACTCAGGAACTCGCAGGCGCTCGCGCCGGTGGGGTCCTGGCCGTCGCGCTGCAGTTTGCCGAGGTAGGCCGCCAGGTGCGCGAGCTGCCAGCCGATCGCATCGAGGTGCGGTGCCGGGACGGACATCGTCAGGGTGGACACCACCCCCGTCCGTTCGGAGACCCGCAGGTGCAGCACCAGCAGGTCGTTCGAGGTGTCGCGCTGACGCTGAACCGGGTGCACCTGGTCGGTGACGGCCGCAGTGCTGGTCGGTGCGGGCATGGGTGCCTCCTTGCGCGAGCGGTTCGAGCCGGACCGGGGCCAACCGGTTCGACATGAAGAATAATACCACGGATTAGCAATCAATGTGGCGACGGGCAGTGCACTCACATCGGACGGAGCCGGGCCGGCCGACGCTTCGGACTGCGTATCAGGGGGTGATCATCGGAAGCAGGCGCCGGGGCGGGGCGGACACCGACAGCTCCGGGAGCCGCCGCGGCTCCTGCTCCAGAGCCGACTGCAGCCCCGCCATCATCCGCGCGAAGTCCTTCCCCTCGTCCTCGATCACGATGCCGGGAACCGGAGCGCCGGGCCGCTTCGACAGGGCGATCAGGTCGGCCATGCTGACGTCCGGCCGGAAACTGTCCCCGCGGACCTCCTCGACCAGGGCGATCGCCTCCGCGATCCGCGGCCGGCGCAGCACCCCCAGCAGGCTGTCGCGCCGGCTGGCCAGGAAGCAGCTGGAGCACGAACAGCGGCTCGACCCCAGCCAGTCACCGGCGCCCGGCTCGGAGTCGTAGCACCAGTGCCACGCGTAGCCGCGGTCCGCGTGAAGCCGGCGAACCTCCTCCTTCGTCCAATCCTTCGCCGGCAGCCACTCGTCCACGTGCCGCGACCCGTTGGACTTCACGCAGCGGTAGGCCGGACGCCGGGCCCGGTCCGTCGACTCCTCGCCCCGCAGCCCGAGCACCTTCAGAATCCGCACCGGCTGGCCCAGCAGCGGACGCAGGCGCCGGACCTCCGGCGTGTGCGACGCCTCCTCCAGCTGCTCCTTGAAGCCCTTGGTGCAGTAGCGGGTGCCGAGCCGCATGAACCGGCCGTACAGCGCGGTGTAGGTCAGCAGGTCGTAGGGCTCTTGCCCTCCCGAGCCGTCGTCGCGGGTCTTGGTGCGCTCCATGTGGCGCGAGCTCGGAACACCGGACTCCCGGCTTTGCTGGGCGGCGAGTTCGGCGACGCTGGCGTAGCGGTGGCCGCCGAAGTTGACGGCCGGCCACTCCATCGGCCCCAGAGAGGCGTGGAAGGTCCAGACGCGGTCGGCGACTCCGGCCGCCCCGGCGGCCTCCATGAGGACGTGCTGCATGGCGCGCGAGTCCGCGCCGCCGGACAGGTTGCCGCAGATGATGTCGTACTGGGTGAGATCCGGAGCCAGGCCGGGCGTGATCGTGGTGCTGGTCATCAGCTTCCTCGGGGTTGGTGTCCTGCGGAGCGGCGGGAGCGGGACGGCCGGGGGGTGTGCCGGCGGCTCCGGCCGCACGAAAGCCGGACCGAGCGGGCCGGGCGCTCATCGCGCCCGGCCGCGCCCTGTCTGGGTGGGGTCAGCCTTCGGGGCGGGTGCCCCGAGCCTGGGCCGGGATCCAGGGCGTGCTGCCCGGCAGGGGGAGGGGCGGGCGCTGGCCCGGGAGCTCGGTGTGCGAGATCACGGGGTCGTTGTCGTCGCCCTCGAAGTCCTGCGGCTGCTCGGTCATGGGGTGCCCCTTTGCGCGTTGCGGTTCGAATGCCATCGGAGAGCCACCCGCGATGACATGAGAATAAATACCCAGAAAAGAGCATTTCAAACACTCTGCGCGCCCCAGGAGAACCCCGTGGGCACCGGCGGGCGGCAGAGCGGGACTGGACGATCGGGCCCAAGGGGCCACGGCCGGTGCGCTAGAGTGGTTGCACCTGCTTCGGCGAGCGTGGCCTTGGTCATCCTCTGTGGAGCGGTTCGATTGGAACGGCGCTGGGTTAGCCCCCTCCCGTAAGGGACCCGCAAGGGCAGCGCCGTTCTGCGTTCCCCGAGCACACCACCGCCGGCCGCCGCAGAGGCGAGGGGCGGAGCTGTGCCGCTCCGCCCCCGGCCCGCCCTACGCCTCCTCGGGCTCCGACTCCTCCACCTGGCTGCCCTCCAGGCTCTCCGCCTCCTCGGCTCCCTCCACGTCCGTCCCACCGCCGCCGGGGGCGCTCACCGGAACGTCGGGCTGGTCCTGCTCCGCCGGGTCGTCCTCGACCTGGCCCGCGCCGTCCCGCTGCTCCGGCTCCTCCGTGCGGGGCTGCTTGGGCTTGCGCGCCGTGGCCGCCTTGGCCTCGGCCTTCTCCTTCTTCTCGACGGCGGCCACCATCTCCTTCTCGATCGCGGAGAGGGCGTACCCCTGGGCCTGGAGGAAGCGGAGCCAGTCGGCAGTCCAGCCGTCCGCGACCGCCCAGTGCTTCTTGCGGCTCATGTGGAGTTCGAAGCCCATGGCGACCTGGGCGAACACGGCATTGAAGTTGCGCCGGTTACGGCGCAGGCGGGCGTTCAGGGCGTTGAAGAAGCCTCGGGCCCGCTTGGAGGAAGGCGCGCATGGCTCGTCGAAGAGCGCGGCCAGCAGCTCGGCGTTGCCCGGGGAGACCGCGTCCGCGTACCAGAGCGGCATCTCGGTGACCACCTGCATGGCCAGAACAACGGCCGCGTCGGAGAGCTTGGCCTGGACGAGCTGCTTGACGAACTTCCCCCGAACGACGCGGGCGTTCTCCTCGTCCTTGTTCTTCCTCGCCACCTCTGCGGGCCCCGGACCCTCCGGCTTCGAGCTGCGCGCCAGGTCGGCCCGCTTGTGCCCGTTCGTCCTCCAGTCGGCGCAGCCGAAGACCAGCTCGCCGGACCAGTGGAAGGCGAACGCCTTGCCGGGGCACTCCGCGCTGTGCTTTTCGGGGTCGATCGGCTTGCCGTCCGGGCCCAGCAGGTCGGAGAGCATCCGGTCCTGCGACCCCGGCTCGTACCAGGAGCGGTACCGCACCTCCTTCAGGCCCTTGCTCGTCCACTCCGCGCGGAGCGCGTTCTGTGCGGCGATCTCCTCCTTCTCCTTCAGGAGTCGCTGCATGGCGTGCTTCCAGTTGCCCTTGTCCGTTGAGCCGGACTTGGCGTCCTCCTTGCGGGCGCGCTTCAGCTCGTTCATCGCGTCCGGCACGTCCGCGACCTCCGCGAGGGCGATCTGCTCCTCCAGGTCGAACTCGTACTGGGCGGCCTGCTTCCTGACCTCACTGGGAAGGGAGGTGGCGCGGTGCGCGCCCTTGATCTGCTCCACCGTCAGACCGGCGGTCGTCGCCGCCTTCTTCAGCTCACGCTCCGACAGGCCGAGCAGGTCGAGCTGTTCGGCGGCGCGGGCCACGTCAGAGGAGGTCATCGCCTTGCGGAGAACGTTCTCCTGGAGCGACTTGGCGATGGCGGTCGCGATCTTCTCCGGGGTCTGGTCCTCCAGGTCATCACGAATCCAGCAGGGGACGGCGACGATGTCGTCCTCACGGCCCTCGTCGATGCACTTCTTGGCGGCGGCCTGGGCGCTGAGCATGCGGAGCTGGCCGGTCAGGACGCCGTAGGTGCCGTCCCCGCGCGGGCGCACGAGCAGGGACACTCCGACTCCGTCGGCCTCCACCGAGTCCAGCATTGCCTGGTCCGGCTCGGCATCCTCGGTGCGGACGTTGTACTCGTCCAGTACGAGGATTCGCGGGTCCAGGTACTGGTGATGGCCCATGCTGCGGAATCGCAGGCCGTTGGCCGTGCGGGTCTCGGGGAGGGGCGCGTTTGCGATGGTTGTCATGGGTGTTGTCCTTACGTGCGGTTCGAATGCCATCCGGTAGCCATCCGGTCTGACAAGAGAAAGACTACCATAAATACCGCATCGATGGGGCGGATCAGCGCCTCCCCGGATCCGGCATCGGTCAGCCCAGCACCATCTGCACGTCGCCGTCCCGGCCCCGCCGCACCCGCCAGGGCCCTGGGCAGGCGGGTGCGGCGGGCCGGCGGCCCCGGGCGGTGCCGCCGAGGCCACGATCTACCCGAGCAACTTCGGCGCGAGCACGCGCACCGCCTCGGTGACGGCGTCGGCCAGGTGATCGGGAACCAGCGTGACGCCGGCCAGGATCTCCAACTGCTCACCCGGCTCGGCCGAGTCCAGTCGCTCCAGAACAGCAAGATCCCCGGTGTCGTCGCACGCCCAGTTCCGGGCCTCCTCGACAAGGGCGGCGATCAGCCCGAGGGCCGCGTTCAGGCGGTGGTCCTGGCCGAAGTTGTGCACCGTCAGCCACTCCCGCTCACCGGGCAGTCGACTCAGAAGCACTCCCCGCAGGCGCTCGGCCTCCCGCTCGGCCCGCTGCGAGTCATCCGCGAACAACTCCAATCCGCCGGACTCGCTGGAGACCGCCCAGGCTTCCACCCCGGCGCGTTCGGATGGCTCGTAGTACACCGTGTCGTCCTGCACGTCGACCCGCAGCGGCACCGTGCCGCGCCCGGCCGGCCGTTCCACCAGGGCGCGGTGGGTGGTGTCCAGGTCGACGCTGACCCGCAGCTGGCCCAGCTCGTCGACATAGGTGAACACCATCACCCCCGCGACGGTCACGGCAGGGAGGGTCCCGGGTTCGTCCCGCCGTGCGGGCCGGAAGCGGGCGGAGCGGTGGAACTTGCGGCGGAGGCGTTCGGAGACGGGCATGTGTGCTCTCCCTGCCGGGTCAGAAGCGGTTGATGTGGAAGCCGGGCGAGGGCCGCAGGGTGACGACCAGTTCGGCGTCCTGCGGGGGGTCCTGGTGCTCGCTGGCCTCGGCCAGGTAGGCGCGGACCATCTCGGTCGCCAGGCTCTCGCCCAGCTCGCGGCGCCCGAAGTCGGCGACGCGGCGGCTTTGGTCGGCGAAGGTGATCTCAACGCCGTTCGGGGACCAGGCGGTGGTGCTGTCGTAGTCGTCGTAGGAGCTGGCGGTGCGCAGCTCGACGGGGGCCGGCCAGCCGCGCTCGGCGCACACCATGGTCAGCTCGTGGGCGATCGCCAGGACTGCGCGGCGGTGCAGCTCGGAATGCGCGTCCTCGATCACCAGCTCCAGGGCGATGTCCGTCATCTGGTGGAGGCTGCTGGTGCCCGGCCGGGTGCCGCTGTGGCGCAGCAGGCGCTTCCATATGCCGGACCACGGCCGGGCGGCGCGCTGGCGGCGGACCTGTGCTTCACCCGGCACGTCCACCTCGATCCCGCGAAGCCGGCCGTCGGTCGAGCGGAGGGAGGGGTCGGCCTCCTCGGCGTTGATGCCGATGTAGACGGTGCCGTCCTCCTGGATCTGGACGCCGACTCGGAGGCCGGCGGCCGCCAGGACGGGGATGCTCTCGGGGCAGTCGGGGTCGGAGGGCAGGAGGTAGGCCCCGGTGTGAAGCGAGGTGACCTGGCGTGGGGTGAGGGGGTGGCTCATGGAACCCGTTCGTTTCAGGTGTGGTGCTGCGGAAGGCCGGCGGCGGCGTGTGAGTGCGTCGCCGGGCGGGCCTGTGGCCGGGTGCACCAGGACCTGGTTGCACCCGACCACAGGCGTGGGAAGACCTGGCGGTCAGTCGGAGATGCTGAGGCAGACCAGGGGGATTCCGGTCAGCAGGAAGTTCTTGCTGTCGGCGGGGACCCTGATGGTGGTCTGCCGTGCCCGGCGCAGCTGGTTGGTCGACGCCTCGTCGAGCGTCACGTCGGCGAACTTGCCCCGGATCGTCGCGACGGCGCCGGTGAGGCCGACCAGGAACTTGCGGTCGAGGTTCTTGGTCGTCACCGTGCTGCCCACGGTGACGGCGGCGGCGCTGATCTTGCCCAGAGTCCGGTGCCGGTCCCGCACCGCGTCGATCACGCGGTCGAGGTCCGTCTCGGTGGCCGTGGTGAGGATAAAGTCGGTTGCGTCGGCGAGCGACACGGTGCCTCCAGTTGAGCTGCGGTGATGCGGTCCGATGTCAGTCCGAAGCCATTCGGACTGACAAGAGAAATACTACCATGAATAACGCATAGCCGGGGGATTGGTGGTCCGCCCTATGCGCTGGACGGGGCGTGTCCGGCTGACTTGGCGCGTGGTGGTCCGGGATGCGCCGGCGTCGGGTGGGGTGGATGGGCGGCGGCGCGGCGGCTGCCCCGGACGGTGTTGTCCGGGGCAGCCGGGCGGTTCAGTCCTCCGACTCCGGTGCGCCCGTCAGGGCGCCTAGCTGCTCCAGTACCCACTGGCCGAGCGGCGTTTCGGCGTCGGCGGACGGGAGCTGGTCATGCTCCCCGAACGGGCAAGGCGCTGCGTGGATCGAGAGGATGTCCGCGAGCTCGCTGCGGCCGAGCGTCTGGGGGAGGCTGCGGCCGCCCCTGGCCTCGTCCCGGAAGTGGCACACCAGCGCTGCGGCGATCTCCTCGCGGTCGAGCTGGAACGACGACGTCACCGTCGCGGTGACCTGGCCGTCGGCGTGGCTGCGCAGCCGCGCCCGCGTCTGCACCTGTCCGGGGGCGAGCACTTCACGGCGGTCCAGCTCGGTGATGCCCGTCTGGGCGGCGGCGAGCCTGCGGCAGACCTGGATCGCCGCGACGGCGGACGCGACCTCGTGCTGGAACGCCTCCGGCTTGCGGTCGATGCCCAGGTCGGGCGACTCGTACAGCAGGACCCCCTCGTGCTCGTAGTGGGGGTAGAAGTAGACCGCGATGCCGCTGTACTCGGAGAGCGGTTCGATCACGTGGGCGTTGACGTCGGTGATGCAGATCTCGGTGGTGCCGAGCGGCACCTTGAGGGCGGTGTACCCGCCGCCGGTGTGCCAGAAGTCGTTGGGGATGCTGTGCTCGGCGAGGACGGTCTCCAGCGCCTCGTAGAGCTTGGGTTCGGGCGTGAGCGTGGTGCAGGTCAAGGGTGTGCTTCGCCTTCGGTAGTGCGGTGTTGGGGTGGTGCGCGGGCTGGCGGCGGTGCGCCGCCAGCCCGGTGGCGGTCAGCGGTGGCGGGCCAGGAAGGCGTGGGCAGCGGCGACCACGTCGCCCCCGAACCCGACCTGGAGCCGGGCAAGGGCCTGCGGCCCGAATCGCTCGGCGAGATCGCAGGAGACGGTGATGATGTAGTCGCCCGTGCGGGGGGTGTCGTGTTCCTCGAACACGCGGCCGTGGGCGAAGGCGTGGATGATGTCGATCCCCGACTCCCAGCCGTCCCCGTCCATCAGCCCGTGCTCGGCGGTGAAGTCCGGGTAGAGCCGGGCCAGGTCCTGCGGCGTCGCGTCGGCACCCGCCCGCCCCTCGACCAGGGCGGTGGCGTACCGGTGAGCGGTGGTGTCGAAGACCCACATCCAGCAGTTGGTCTCCTCGCCGACCAGCCGCTCCCAGGTGGGTGTGGGGATCGGACCGGGGATGGCGTACCGCTCGCGCAGCCACCGCCGCAGCAGGGTCACGGTGCGGTGGTGGCGCAGGAGACGGGGCCGGAGCCGCACCTTCCACACGCCGCTGTCCACCTCCTCGCCGTGGGAGTCCAGAAGCATCCACAGCACCGCGTGGTCCGGGTACTCGGGGCGCAGGTAGAGGCGGTGGTAGCGGCCGTCGACGGACAGCTCGATCTCCGCGCTGTAGCCGTCGCCGAGGTGCTCGGCGCGGGCGGGGACGCCGGCCCGGCCGAGGGCCTTCGCGAGGGCGTGGGTAGGTGAGAGGGGTGTGGTCACGGGAAGTCCTTGTCGGGTCAGCGGTTCGAGTGCCTTCCGGGAGCCACCCGGCCTGACAGAGAAAAGACTACCACGAATTTGGCATCAATTGGGGAGTGTGAGCCCTCCTCCGGGACGCCGCCCGCCGCCGTCCTCCGGGCGGCCGGGGCCGGAGCGACTGTCCGGACCGACGCCGGGTTCCCGGAGCAGCTGGGGGGCGAGCACCCGGGCGGCCGAGACGACCGCGGCGAGCAGGTGACTGGGGACGAGCGTGCTGGAAGACAGGATCTCCAGGGCCGCACCGGGCCCCGCCTCGTCCAGGAGTCCCAGCGTGGCGTAGTCGGCGTCGTCGCACGCCCACTCCCCGGCCTCCTCGATCAGGGCGCCGATCAGCTCCACGGCGGCGTCGGCCCCAGCAGGCCCAGGGGGCCCGGGAGGCGCGGTTGTGTTCACGGCGGGGGTGTTCCTCTCGGGGATCACAGGGGGAGCCGGCCTTCGAACAGGCTCAGCTGCTCGTCCTCGTCGGGTGCCGGTTCCTGGTGCTGCAGAGCGTGGGCCAGGGCCTCCTCCTCGGTGTCGAACATGTACCGGCTCAGACACTTCTCCAGCTCGCCGTACAGGCCCGCCCGGCGGCCCATCACGCGAAAGCGCCGCTCGATGTCCAGGAGGTTGCGCGTCGCCTCGTACATCCGGGTGTCGTCCCCGCAGACCTCGGCCAGGATGTCCAGGGAGTCCTTCGGGATCGCGAAGGCTTCGTCGAAGCTGCGCATCCCCGGCCACGGCGCGCCGGTGCTCTCCTCCCAGATCTGCGGGACCAGGTCCTCGATCTCGTGCTTGTCGAGCACCCAGATCCGGCGGATCTCCTCCAGCTCCGCCTGGGTGATGAGCTCGATCTCCCGGAACTCCTGCGGGGCCCGCTCACGGGCCGCCTGCTGGACCGTCAGCAGCTGACGCAGCCAGTCGGCGCGGGCCTGCTGGGTGTACAGGCCATGGACCAGGCGGCCGTGGTGGACGTGCAGCCGGCCGCTGGCGCGGGTGAACTCGCGCAGGTCCCGGTCGTCCTCGACGTCCAGGGCGTCGCGCAGCGACAGCAGCGGCCGCATCCAGTCATGGTCCTCGTTGTTGCTGATCATCGCCGTCATCGACTTGTCCGCGGTCACCATCGTGCAGGTCCAGCACCCGAACCGGCTGTCCCCGCAGGAAGGCGTCGTCGTGTCGACCACCAGCGGGCACTCGGCGTCCGGGGAAGCCCCCTGGTACAGGGCCAGCAGCTCCTTCGCGTCCCGACCCCACGGCAGCCGGGAGTGCAGCATCAGGGACACCCACACATCGTCGTTCGTCAGATCCTCGATCGGCGTGTAGACGAGCGAGTTCGGCAGCGAGCCGTTCGGCGACAGCTTGTCCCGCACCCGGCCCCGCTCGTGCCGGGCCATCGTGCGCGCCCTGGCCTGCGACTCCGCCTTGCGCGTGCCGAGAAGCAGGATCACCTGCCCGTGCCGGGAGACCACGTCGCGGATGAACTTCCCCGACGGCTTGATCTTCATCCGCTCGGTGCACCAGCGGAACTTCGGCCTCGGCGCCGCGTACCCGCGGCCGATCAGGCACACCCAGAACGAGTCCTTCACCTCCGGCGTCAACCGGTGCACCTCGAACGGGAGGTCCTGCTCTGCGGCGGCCGACCGCAGCGCCTCCAGATGCCCGCCGACCCAGGCCGAGACGACCGGGTTCTCGACCAGGGTGTCGGTACTGATGACGTAGACCTTCTTGCGCCGCTGCTCCGCCGGAAGGCCGGCCACGGCCAGCCAGGCGAGCAGCAGGACCAGGGTGGAGTCCTTGCCGCCGGAGTAGCCGATGACCCACGGCACGTCGTCCTCGGTGTAGAGCGCGCGGATCTCCTGGAGCAGTCGGTCGATGGCCTCGTGGGCGTTGAGGTCACCGAACCACGACTTGCGGCGGGTGGGGCCCAGCCCCGGAATGACGACTTGGTTCACCGTGAACTCCTCAGGGGGTGCCGGCGCGGCCGGAGTGGCGGGCCGGCAGCGAAGTGCTGCGGGGGTGGCGCCCGGGCCGAGTGGCCCGGGCAAAAAGGACGGCTGCGTTGGCGTGGCTCCGTCGGCCCGTCAGTCGGCGGTGCTGGGTGCCGCGATGCGCTCGATGTGGGCGAAGACCACGGTGTCGTCGCTGTCGTGGTCGAAGCCGAGCTCGCCGGTGTGGTGGGTGAAGCGGTAGGTGCCCGGGGGGACGTCCACGATGGTCGTTGACCAGCCGAGCGAGTCCAGGTCGCCGCCGCGCCGCTTGAAGTCCTCCAGGTCGGCGATCGAGTAGGCCCACAGATCGGTGACGATGCTGGCCAGGCAGTCCTCCTCCGGGAGGGAGGGGCTGTCGTCCTCGTCGTATCGGGGGCTGGCGATGACGTAGGCGTCCGCCCCGGTGCGGTACAGGCCCGGGCAGGAGTTGCCGACGGGGCCGTACGCGCAGCCGATCGCTGCCATCGCCTCGATCACCTGCGCCTGGCCGCGCGCCGAGTTGTAGCTCGCGAAGGCGTCGGTGTCGCACGTGTAGGCCGAGCCCAGGTGGTCCCTGACGATCAGTTTCCCGGAGGGCGCCTCCAGGGTGACCGTGGTGGTGATCCCCTCCGGGTACGGGCAGGGGCCCTGCGCCCGCACGGTGTCGCCGGTGACCGTCAGCTTCGGGGTCTCGCCGCACTGGACGCAGGTGGAGTAGGTGCCGGAGAAGTGGGGGGCCAGGTCACCGAACTCCCCGAACCGGTAGACCGTCACCGTGCTGTCGTCCTCGGACGTGATGATGTGGCCGTTGCTGTCGAGGGGGAGCGTGTCGATGCTCACGGGGGGTCACTTCCTTGGCGTCGGGACTGTGCGGAGGAGGGGCGGAGCGCCGCCCGGCCCGCTACGCACCTCCGGGGAGGCATGCAGCGATCCGGGCGGTCGGTCAGGCTGCCGCCGGGGCGGTGGCCAGCAGCCGCAGCGCCCGTTCGGCTGCGGGCACGGTGAGTTGGGCCAGGTCGATGTCGGCCACGCCATGCGCGTACAGCTTGATCTTGTGGTCGGGTCCGCCCGACGGGTTCGGGAAGGAGACGGGGAGGTGCAAGCCGGGGCCCAGGGTGCTGGTGTCGAGATCCGTCAGCTCGGCGACTTCGGCTCCCGCCCAGTAGGCGGTAGTCCCCGTCTCCATGACGGCTCGGGCGAGGCGGTCGGCACTCACCGTCGGCAGGCCCAGCGCCGCGATGCCGACGTGCGTCGGGCAGGAGACCAGGGCGACCACCTGACCGCCGCCGAGCGGCCCGGCCACAGCCACGCTGCCGGAGGCCAACTGCTGCCAGCCGTCTCGCAGGCGGAGCGACGGCGCCGCCTCCATCAGTGCGCTCGCCGCGCGGCCGATCGCCTCACGCGTGGCCGACTGCCAGCTTTCGAGTGCCGAGGTCCTGTCCATGGTTTCTCCCTGGGGATGAGTCGCGGTTCGACATCAGTTCGGTAGCCGCCCGTTCTGACAAGAGAAATACTACCACAGATAAAACATCTACGGTGCTTGGTGCGGCCCTTGCCAGCGCCGGGGCGGCGGGTAGGACATCGGCGCCAGAGTGATGTGTGTCCGATGCCGGCCGATGGACCTCGCGTACAGGTGGTTGCCGCCGTGATCCAAACGCCCGGCCCCGACGGTCTCCAACGCCTCCTCCAGCCACCGTCCGCCGGGCTCGCCCTCACGCCGCGGCCGCGCCCCGAACGCCTGGAGCCGACGCTCCACCCCTTGATGCCCGCTCTCGTCCCGGCGCACCTTCATCGCGGCCCGGTCCGTCAGCACAGTCCCGTCCGGCAGGAGCACCAACCGCCGCGGCCGGCTCCGGCCCAGGTACGCGAAGTCCTGCGCCTGGTAGACGTGTCCGACGTGTCCGGGCGTGACCACTTCCAGGCCCTGCGGCGTTGCCCTGGTGCGCGGATGCGGATCCGAGTAGGCCACCACCCCCCGAACACCCCGCCGGGCCGCGAGCGCGAAACTGGCCGCACACAGCCACGACTCCCCGTTGCTGGGCACCTCGTCCAGCAACACCAGCCGGCTCAGCTCCACCGACTCGCGGTAGGGCTCCTTCTGCGCACCGGGCGCGGTCACCGTCGCAGGTCACATCGCGCGCAACCTGTGAGTTGATGCATTGATGGACTGGGAGGTCTCCGCCAGAGCTCCGATCTCGGGATTGGCCCTCGGCGTGCGCGAATCCGCCCACCAACAGAGTGGCCAGCACTAGCGTGACGGCATGACATCAGAGATCGACATCAAGGGTGCGGTACGTGCTTGGCTCCAACAGGTCGGCACGATAGCGCCCGAGTCCCGGCGATCGTTCATCTGGGACAGGTTCCCGACGCAGCCCTCCTGGCGCGTAGTTCGTCAAGCGGTCGCCCGCGCAGCGCCCGCCACCGCACGACCCGACCTCTACATGACGCGGAACCCGGACCGGCTTCACGACCGCGTCCTGCTCGACATCACCGGGCTCGCTGCGTTCGCACAGAGGACCGCCCCTGACGACCTCCGAACCCAGGACATCGTCGCCCGAGAGTTTGAACAGTTCTGCCTTGCTCCCGCTCCCGTCTCCGAGGACTGGGTCCTCTTGGAGGCGAGTTTCCCTCGGGGCACCCGAATCCCCATAGGGGACTACGTCCTGCAAACCTTCACCGAATCGGAGCTGCGGCAACTGCAGGCGCTGCCCAGCGTCGACGACCTGCCCTTCCACTCGTCCTTCCCGGCTGATGTCTTGGCGGGAGCCGCGTTCCTGCGCCGCCCCGATGCGGAGCGCAAGCCTCTCAAAGGGGCGCGGCTCTCCCTGGCTATGCGGTCCCGGCCTGAACTGCTGCACTGGCAGCCCCTGCTGATCTTGATGCTTTGGTCCAGTGAGCTGACCAGAATGCAGGCCAGCTACGAGGTGGAACCAGGCCGACGAGTCAGCCTTGACCATGGCGCACCAGGCATCGAAACACACGCCGCCGCAACCGACGATGACGTGATGATCGAGTACGAGGTCCACGAAGAGGGCTTCTACGAGGTCGTCCTAGAGGACCAGGAGCGCTTCGCCGCGTTCTGCGACTGGGCCGATAACCGGATACGCAAGGTGCAGACCAAAGGCGGGAAGCGGTCCCGCCGCCTGAGCCGATCCGCCCAGCACCTCGTCCGGGCGATGCACCGGACCTATACAGGGGAGTACGTGCCCGAGGAGGAGATCGAGGAAGTCCTGCTCCATTACGTCATCGCCATCGAGGCCCTGATGGCTGACGAAGACAACCTCGACCTCAGCCGGAAGGTGCAGATCCGGGCCGCGACCCTATGGCGCACGGACAGGACCCGCCAGGTGGTAGCGGACACACTGAAGAAGGCCTACAACGCGCGCTCCAAGTACGTCCACGGCGACGAGATCGGCGAGAAGCCCAAAGACAAAGTGGACCTGACGGTCCTGCGGCACGTGGCGTTCCAGAGCCTGCTGCGCTGGTTGATCATCGCCACGAGCGAGGACAACATCGTGGACGTCCCCAAGGTCCTGGACGGCGCGACCCTGTCCGACGCCATCAGGCACAACAACGTGATCAAGCCGATCGACGCCTTCTACGCGTCGACACCGCCAGCCTGGAGGCCAACCGACACACCCGACGCGGAGACCGAGGGGGAGACCCTGAGCCTGACGGAACGCCGCCCTCGGCCGCGCCCGAGCCTCTCTTCAGGGTGGGGACCCTCCGCAGCTGAGAGCTAGCCTTCATTTTCGGATCTTGTCGGATCAGCGCCCGGCAAGATCCGAAACAGCAGGCCTGTCACCTTCACGGTCCCCGCGGGCTATCAGAAGACGCTCGCCGAGGTCCGCAGGCTGGGTGAAGTCCCCGCGAGGAAACCCCTCGATCCAGATGGGCCGGTGCTCGTCGACGCTGGCGTAGTACTGGTTGCGCCAGTGACCGCGGACCCAGTGGCCGGCGGGCGTGCGACCCTCCGCGACGGCGCGGGCTGCGGAGAGTTCGTGGGCGGCGGCCTCGGGGCGGCGCAGTGCGATGCGCCGGAAGCTCTCTTGACGGATTCCCGCGCTGCGTGCGATGGCGCGGACCGACTGGTGGATCGTCGGGGAGTCCTCGCAGGTCAGGGGCTGCTTGGCGAGCGCCGACAGAGCCCGCAGGATGGAGACGCTGTGCGTACCCGCGTCCGCTGGCTTGTCCCACGGCACGAAGTAGGCGAGGTGGGGGAAGAGCGGTGCGAGCTGGACCGTGACGCCGTTGATCTCGTACGCCCCAGGTGGCTGGCGAATCCAGGTGAAGGCGTTCATGCCTCCGTCCGCGCACGCCCAGGTGATGGCGCTGACCGGTGGTTGGTCCGGGAGCGAGCGCGCGAAGGCGGTCGACGGGACGGGCTTGGCGAAGAACAAGAAGCCCATGGGGACGATGAACTCGTCGCTCCGAACACGCTGTTGCGGGAAGGTCTGGGCAGCGGCTGTCACCATGTCGCACATCGGCGCGTCCGCATAGATGGTGTCGGCGTTCCGCCACGCCTCCAGGGGGTTCGACTCGTCCTCGGCGAGGAGCGCCATCCGTTCCTTGAGCGAGGCCGTCGGCCACTGCTCGGGCCAGAACAGCCTCCCGTAGTCGGGGAGCCCGTCGGCGGCCAAGTAGCGGTTCCAGTGATCGGAGCCGAACCACCCCGTCAGGGCCGCCTTGAGGCGGATCGCATCGGCCTGGGTCAGGCCCCGGGATGCCTGCGCGTGGAGACGGTCGCGGTGCCCGGCGGAGCCGCCTGCCGAGTCCGGGCGGGGCCCTCCTGCCCGGACGCTCTTCGCGTTGGACCGTCGGCGGGTCACGAGGCGCTGTCCGTATCGGACGCCTCGTCCGTCGAGGGCACGCGCCGTTCGCGGGCTGCGCGACCGAGGGTCTGCTCCACGTCCGCGACTTCGCCGGGGCCGTAAGCGGTGCGGATTCCGGAGACGGACATGCCGGAGGCGGCGGCCAGGTCGGAGAGCTTGTAGGGGCGGGGGCGAGTGAACTCCCGGCCGTAGGCGATCAGCCGGCGGATCTCGCCCTCGGCCTGCTCCTTGCGGTAGCGCGCGATGCCGATCGCGGACAGGAGCGGTTCGTTCTCCTCCCAGTCCGTGTCCGCGGCGGCCTCAAGGTTGTGGATCATCTCCTCCCGTTGAGCGTGGATGGAGTGGCACACGTCGTTGTAGATGTCCTCGGGCACATCCCCGGGCGTGGGCATCGGGTGGCAGATCGCGGCGATGTCGGTGAATACGCTCATGCCTTGCAGTATGCACCAGGAATTGCGATGGTCGCAATGGATTGCGATCCGTGCACTTCTCGTCTTGCTCTGTGGATCGTGGAGACGCTCCGCTCGCAGGGCATGGCCGATGGCGGTCGAGCACCGAGAGTCAGACCGCACGCACCCCCCCGAACCAAGTCCGGCTCAGCTGTCGCCGGGCGGCTGATGCCCGCTCCCGAGCAGCCGCGTGTTCTCCACCATGAGGCGTTGAACGACGTTGCGCAGTGCCAGCAGCTCGTTGTCCGCGCGCCGCACCGCAGCCAGGGCCTGGTCCCGCTCCCCGCGCAGAGCCTCGACCTCCGCGTCCCGGCCCGGCGTCGACGCGAGGTCGCCCAGCACGCCGGCAGCGAGGTCGCGTACGCGGACGGCGCGCAGCTCGGTTCTCGCCGCTTCGAGGTCCCGGCGCAAGGCTGTGTTCTGTTCAAGCAGCATGCGGTTCTCCACCGCCAGGCCCGCGTCCTGGCGGGCCGCTGCGGCGGCCGCGGCCCGGGGCCGGTCGTCGGCGAGGTGCGCGCGGACGGCTTCCGCTTCGGCCTTGAGGTCTCGGTGCCGTTGCAGGTACTGGGGATTGACCGCGGCGCGCCGGGTGATCTCCGCGTCGGAGAGCGCCTTGCGGGTCTTGCGCATGCCGGCGATGACGTCCAGTACGCGCTGTCGGCACGCCTCGCTGTCGGCACGGCGGCGAGCCGCGGCGGCCTGCCGGCCCGCGTCCAGGACGGTCGCGCGCTCGGGGGCCAGGCCCTTCGATGCCTGCCGCTGCGGGCTGAGGCGGCCGGTCACCTCGCTTCCCAGGTCAGCAGGATCGGGTCGATGGTCGGCTGGGCCAGCTGCTGGCGGCCCGCCAGGACGGCGGCGACGGGGATCACGGTGAGGAACCGGTCCCGGCTGTGGAGCCACGCCTCGACGGTGGCCTTGTCCTCCTCGGTCAGCGAGCCGAGGTCGGTCTCGCACTTGCTGATGAGTTCGTCGATCTGGGCGAGTTCCTGGCGCAGAAGCTCCGTGTTCGCCCGGCTCAGCGGCCCCGGCACGAGCAGGCTGCCGTAGGCGGCCTCCAGGCGGACGAGCTGCTCGGCCTTGCTGTCGCGGAGCTGGCGCAGTTCGGGGAGCTGGGTGAAGTCGGTGGTGAAGAACTTGCAGGAGAAGCACCGGTAGTACACCGGGCAGCCGTGCCCGTCCGCGCGGACGTTGTTCATCTCGTGGCAGGTCCCGCCGGGGACCGGCACCTGGCCCACGCCGGCGCGGGCGCGGTCGGCGAGGTCATCGGCTGGGCCGCGGGCGCGGAGCCGGCCGCCGGAGATGTCGAACTGGTACTTGGCGGCGATGGCGCGGACGGCCTCCACCCGGCGCGGATGCGAGACCCGGTAGTAAATCTGGGTCGTGGACGGCTCCAGGTGAGCCATCAGGACCTGGAGGATCTCCAGCGGCACGCCGGCGTCGGCGCGCAGCTGGGCGTAGGTGTGTCGGAAGGCGTAGGGGAAGATGCGGGAGCGGTCGAAGTCCTGGTCGTGCTCGTCGAGTAGCTGGGGGAAGCGGTCCATCCATACGTCCAGCCAGTACCCGCTGGTGCTGCTGTCGTAGGGGCGTTCCCCGAACTTGTTGGCGCGGGTCAGCCGCGGTGTGGGGAACAGCAGCAGCTGCGGCGAGAGGGGCTGCCCGTCGGTGTCGAACCACTGTGGGAACTCCCGGCGCAGGTGGTCCTGCTGCCGGGTGATCACCTCGACGTCGGTGAGGTGCAGCGGCAGTTTGTGGCGTCGGCGGACCTTCTGCATCCAGTAGACGAGGAACGGGTAGCGGCGGCGTTGCACGCTGCCGTCGGGCGCCTCGATGTCGACGTCGTGCCACTGGACGCAGTCGAACTCCAGGTGCCGGACCTCCCACGGGCGTCGGCCTACCCGCAGGGACAGTTCGACGAAGTCACGGGGCGTGCCGTCCTGGAGCAGCGCGAGATTCTCCTCGGCCATCAGCTGGAGGAACACTGTCTCCGGCAGGGCGTCCTGGGAGCGGCCCTCCAGTTCGCTGTCGGTGTCGTCGCGTTCCGGGAACGGCGGGACCTCCTGGGCCAGCAGGTGCACCTCGGCGGCGCCGGCCTCGGCCAGCGCCGACCGGCTCTGGTCGAGGATGGCGCGCAGGGTGTGCACCAGGCCCCAGTGCCGCTGCGGGGTCACTAGCAGCGGGCCGGCGCCGGCCAGCGACGGCAGCAGACGCTCGGCGATCACCTCGCGCCGGGGGTCGGCGGCGGCGAGGGACTCGTAGTCACTGGTGTCGCGGGCGCGGGCGGCCAGCCACCTCAGGTACATCGTCATGCCCGCTCGTCCGACCTTCGCCGGCTGGCGTCCCTCGCCCGGCAGCGTTCGCAGGAACATCGCGAACCAGCGAGCCGCGTAGCCGGCGGACTGCAATCGCGCCGTGGAGGCGCCGGACGAGGACAGCAGCAGGATGTGCTCCTGGACGGCGCGCAGCAGCCAGGGGGCGTGCACGTCGCTGAGGTCGACGATGCGACCGGCGTAGCGGGGATTGAGGACGTTGAGTCGGATCACCGTGCGCCGGTGCTCCGACTCGCGGTCGGCGTCCAGAAGGGGTACGGATCGCTGCCACAGACGAAGGCAGGTCGTGGTCTGGCCCTTGGCCGGGAGGTCGGCCGTGAGCAGATCGGTCACCGAGTGGTCCACCAGCCAGCGGATGGCGGCCTTGACCTGTGTGGGGCTGATGCGGCCGCCCTGCCGCAGCTGGGTCTCGTAGCCGCGCAGGACCTGGATGCGCAGGGTCTCGCCGAGGTCGCCCAGGGGGACGAGGCCCATCGTGGTGTAGACCGCCGGAGCCGTCAGTGCCCACCGGGGCAGGTCGGGTCTGCCTGCATCGGCCCACTGCCGCTGGTGCGGCAAGCACAACCGCCTGCCCTTCTGCACCGCCCAGCGTGAGCACACCCGTACGACGCATTCGCCCAGGCCCGGACGCGGAGCCGGGCCCGTGGCTAGGTACTCCTCTACCGATAGTCCCGTCGCCTTGCGGGCACTAACGCAGCTCTTGCACAGCCCGCTCGCTTCCGCCGGCCGCGGGCAGCCGACCGCGCACCGCTTCTCGCCGTACACCCGGCGGGCGGGAGGCGCGGGAGCGGCGGCGCACCAGGACGCGACGTCGCCGGGCGAGCCGGCCTTCCGCCACGCGGTGCAGCACTGCCAGCACAGCCAGGGGTGCTTGTCCGCGGGGCGGTCGCAGGCGGGGTGGGCGCAAGCGCGCAGGGTGTGCCAGTCGGCGCCGAGCGGGAAGTGCAGTTCAAGGGTCTCGCGATCCAGTCCGTGCTCGATCAGGTACGGCCAGTCCGGCTCGGGCACCGGAGCACTGGGGAGCGGGTTGGAGGCATGTGAGGTCATGACGGTCCGAAGAACTGGTCGGAGATGGCGTTGGCGGCGATCACGATCTTCGCGTCGCCGACCGTGCGGTAGACGTCCTGGCTGGCGACGTCGCTGTGGCCGAGCAGGCGCTGGAGGACGTCTCGCGCGATGTCGAGGTCAGCGGCCGTCTCGCCGAAGGTATGCCGGAGCATGTGGGGGTGGAGGTGCCGCAGGCCGGCCTGTGCGGAGAGGTCGGCCAGCAGGTCCTGGACCCGCCGGGCGCTGAGTGCTTCGCCGCCCGGATCGCCAATAGGCCCGGGGAAGGTGACGAAGGCCCACGGGCTGTCGGCCGCTCGCCGGATGCCGATCCGCTCCCGCAGCCAGTCGGCGTACAGCATCTCCACCGGGCTGGGCACCGGCAGGATGACGGTTCCGCGGTTCTTGTTGGCCGCCCCTTTCGGATGCCCGCCTCGCTTGCGCAGGTGCAGGTGTGGACCCTGGATGTAGGAGCACCCCGGCACCGTTCGGCCTGCCGGGACGAAGTGGATGTCCTCGCGCCTGAGCGACACCAGCTGCCCCACCCGCAGTGCGCAGCAGGCCATAACCGCCACCATGCACCGGTCCCGGGCGGTCTCTGCCGCCCGCAGGACAGCGGTGAACTCCTCGTGCGTCGCTGCCGGCCGCCGCGCCGAGGCGTGACTCGGCCGAGAGTCGACGCGGATGCGCGGCCTGACCACGACGGTCCCGCCGCCGACCTGAGCGGGGACCGTCGTGAACAGCGCGTCGATGGCGGCGGCCTCGACGTGCCCGAGGTCGGCCAGGTGCAGGTAGAACCCGTGGATCGCGGCCAGAGCCGGCGCAAGCGTCGACTCCTCCGGCAGCCGTCCGTACCCGCGGCCGCTGGTCGCCCGGGGTGTGGTCCGCAGGTGCATCACGTACGTCGACAGCCGCAAAGCCGCTTCGCTCCTGGAGAGTCCGCGCTCGTCACACCAGACATGAAGCCGCTTCAGGTGGCCAGCGTAGGTCTTGGTCGTTGACTCCTCGCGTGCCCGGCCGAATCGCAGGTGACGAAGGTGATCGTCGATATCGCCGACCACGGCCAGTGTGGGCCCAGCCAGGACCGTCCAGTAGGCGAGCTCATCGCTCACCGGGACGCGCACGATCTCCGCGTGCATCGGCGCCAGCATGACCACACCGGAACAGTACGTGCACTGCCGGGACAGACTCTCGGAAAGGGGAATCTCAGGACCTCCAGCACCACAACATGGTAGGAGCCCCCATCTCGTACATAGGGCAACCGACCCAATGCGGCTGGTCAACCCGACACTATGTCGAGTTGACCAGCCGTTTTCCTGTGAAGGAACGCCGTTGGTCCCTCACGCGACCGTGACGGAGCAATGGCGTTTCCGCTGGTCAGGTGGGCTATGACGAGGGGCCGAGGTCGCCGTTGACAACGGTCTCGGTGATCAAGGGACGGTTCCAGAGGGCGAGGATCTCGTCGGCCAGGGCCACGATGGGCCGCGGGTCCTCTCTCCCGAACGTCTGGATGGAGGCAGCCGAAAGGCTGCGCGGGACTGCTCCGGCGTCGAGCAGGACCCGCCAGTCCCCGGGCGCGAGTTCGAGGAACTCCAGTCCGGTCAGCGCAGCGATCTCCAGCGGGTCGGCAAGCGTGCCGGGGTAGGCGCAGAGCGTGCGCAGGCGGGGCAGCCCGACGACGGGGGCGAGGCTGAGTGGTTCTCCACTCCACGCCCCGATTCTCAGGACTTCCAGCGCGGGATGGGCGGCGGCCTCGATACTCCCGATGCTCTGGTCGTGGACGATGGCCGTGACCGGCCGCTTGTCCCACCTGTGTCCGGTGTACCAGTTCCGTTCGGGGCCGAGGACCAGGTCGGTGAGCGATTCGGCCCACAGCGACGCGCCGATGCTCTGCTCGTGGTCGAGCACGATCACCTGGCCGAGGTGGCCGCGGGGGCCGGGCGTCAGGTCGACGGCAACCATGTCCCCTCCGCCGGTGCCGCCGAGAACGATCCACCCCGGAGAACCGACCAGGTCCTGTACGGCGTCGTTGGGTCCCGTGAGGACTGCCCCCGTTGCCGCATGCTCCCAGCGGAAGTACGAACGATAGGACAGGTCGGCGACGGCGATGTCTTCCAGGGAGCCCAGCTCGAAGCCGACCGCGCCCAGGACACGCTCCCCTGCCTCGTAGTCGTCCTGCCAGTCCTCCCACCGTGCGCGCGTCACCCGGTAGAGCGCCTTGACCTCCTCGGGAAGCGAAAGGCCAAGCCTCTCCTCGGCGGCGGCGATCTCCTCCTCGGTGGCGCCGATCGCGTCGGGTATCCGCTCGCGGAGTGTCCGTTCCAGCAGTGCCGCGTCCACGGCCGGGGCCGGCCGGGCCCCGGCTGCGGGCTCGGGCAGGCGGCGCCACGGCTCGGGGACGGCGCCCTCGACCAGGGTCAGCGCGCCCACACTGCTGCCGATGCCGGGATCGACTGCCGGACTGCGATCGAACAACCGCAGAACCGCCGCTCCGTTCGGAGGGATCTCCACGGTGAAGGCGATGTCGGTCACTCCGGCCCCGGCGAGCGTGTCCCGCACTCGTTCGATCGCGTCGTGCTCCTCTTGGTTGTCCGACAGCAGCATGGCCCGACCGGGCGGCGGGTACCGCCACTTCACGGGCACGCTGTACGAGCCGCGGCCGATGTTTCCCGACACCTGGCCGCCCGGCACGGCAAGCGCCTGCGCGTGCGCGGTCCGCAGGAGCCGCAGCAGCGGCTCCCAGGTCTCGAAGTCGTACAGCGAGGACAAGTCGGCCTCCGATTGGTGCGGTGATCGCAATGTCGGCGATTATGCCCGCCACCTGCGACAACCCCACCGACAGGCGAGCACGGGACAGAGGCGGCCCAGAAAGTCGTACCCCGCCGGTTCGGCCGCTGTCCCTACCGCGGCCGGTGGCCAACCTTGCCGCGCCCGGATTGCACCACTGCCGCCTGTCATCGGCCGCTGCTGCCCTGGCGGTTGAACGGGTCCGGCAACGGCAACGGTCGTCGGCTGGCGCTCTGACGACGGGCAGCAGGGCGGACCGGGGCGACCACGGTCAGGGCCTCCCTTACCGATCCGCTGACGCAAGGCGGGCGGACAAGGCCGCCCATTCTCGTCACCGGACTTCTCCACCGGGCAGGACCCTTTGGTCAAGCCACGAGTGAGGGCCAGGGAATTCATCATCAGGTCGTCGGGAACAGAGACCCGCGGATCGGACATCACAGCAGGTCAGTCGATTCGGACATCACAGCAGGTCAGTCGATTCTGTCGGTTGGCCTACATATTCGGCGTGCTGTCCCGCCATGAGCCAGTCGGTCAACCTACCGTCAGCATGGTTGACTCACTGAGCGCTCCATCGGCTAGCGGTACGAGTGAGTCAACGCGTTGAGCGCGTGCACAGAAGGAACCAACGACGGGAAAACCCGCGTCAGCACCGCCCGCGACATCGGCACCCCGAGCGCGAGCACACCAACCAGGCGGCCGCCGTCCGGCTCGCCCACCCGAGGCTCAGCGGTGCGCAGCTGCATTCCGAACGCCATCCTCACCGCCGGCCACGAACCGCTGTAGTGATGCCGCTCCACGAACCGCCGCGCCGGTCCGGCCTCCAAAGGCACACACCGGTACAGGCCCGGGTCGAACCCGCCCTCGCTGGTGCGCCGCCAGCCCGGGCGCCGATCGGTCCACCGCTGGCACCACGCCGGGTCCAGCAGGTCTAGCCGCAGCTGCTCCCCGTTGCCGGGGGTCCGGCCCGTCACGGCTGGCCGCCGTGTCCGGGTCCGGCCTGCGCCGTCTCTCGGGTGCCGGGGATGGGCAGTGCGAAGGCGACCGCAGCGAACTCGCTGAACTGCCACACGGTCTCCTCGCCCCGGACTGCCTGCAGGATGCCGTCCTCTCGCTCCAGGCCGAACCTGGCCGACAGGGCGCAGCGCGCCTCCCTGCGCGGAACTGCCGCCCAGCCGTGCGCAGCCAGGGCGCGGTCGACCGCGTCCGTCGTGCGGACCGACCAGGGGCGATCGCTCTCGTCCGGGGCGGGCGTGTCCGGCTGCAGGAGTCGGTAGCCGTGGCCGGCGGTCGGCGCACCGTTGGGAAGCGCCCAGATCTCCGATGCGCCCGATGCACCCGTCGGCAGGTGCAGGTGGACGTACAGCACGGGCGGGGAAGGGGTTCTAGATGTCCAGGGGAACCCGGTTGCCTCGATGCTCATGGTCAGTGCCCTTCGCTGGAGAATGACAAGGCGCTGGCCTGCGGGCGCCCCGTGGCCGGCTGGGGAGGCTGCGCCACCGGTTGTCCTGTGACCCGCCGGTAGGACGCTTCGGGGTCGAGCGCGTATTGGCAGTCCGGGAGGTCCTCGACGTCGATGTCGTGGTTCGATCCGGTCACCGTCACCCGCAGCACGGTCAGCTCGTAAGGGTGGAGCACGCACAGCCGGCACCGGCTCATCTGCGGGTCGTGGACCGGGAGCCGCCTCTGGCGGCGGTGTTCGCCGTCGTGGACGTCCTGCATGTGAGTCAGGTGAAAGCGCACGTCGTCGCCTGTGGCAAGGACACTGGGCCCGCCGTTGAGCCGCCGGTAGAAGACCTTGCCGCCCTCGGGGGTGACCTCGCGGGGCACGCCCGGGCCGGGCAGGTCGGCGAGGGCGACGGGTACTGCAGCGATGGTCCGGTGATGCTCGACCAGCCGCGTCACGACCATGTGCGGCGTCTTGTACGGCCAGTGACTCCGGACGGTGTACGGGGCGCTCAGCTCCGTTGAGGTGTACCCGGAGCGGCGGTGCGAGCGTTCCCGGTAGTGGACGGTCCAGCGGACCGTGTGCTCGGTGCTCAGCGACACGGTGTCCTCCGGGTCGAAGACGTGCAGCCGAGCGGCGCGACCGGCAGGACCGCCGTCGGCGGGGACCAGAAGTGCCGCCAGGTCGCCGCCCGCGCACCGGGTGAGCTCGGTGACGCGAAGCGGCGTGAGCTCGTGGAGGACCGTCGCGCCGGTGAACAGGAACTGCGCCTCGGTGTACTGCATGGAAGCCTCACAGGCGTGGGAGGGGCCGCACGGGGCGGCTTGTCGGAGTGCCGGCCGATGCGCCGAGGTACGAGAGCCCTCGGCGGGCTGGCCGGTCCGGCCTGACCGGCCGGGCTGAGCCGGGGCGGGATCAGGCAGTGGGTGGGCGGTGGGCGGTCCGCGCCGCCGGTCGTCTGGCAACCGGCGGCGCGGACCAGGCCCTACCTACCGGCCCTCGAACAGGTCGGTGAAGCTGGGCGAGCGGTACATCGGCAGGTACGGGCCGATCTCCCAGGTCTGGACGTCGTCACCGAGATGCGCCGTCACCTGGACCGAGTCCACGCGCGCCTCGGTGGGGCGGAAGTCGCCGGGGAGCGACCACTTCACCTCGACCGTGAACTCGGTGGAGGTGTTGTTGACCAGCTCGCCCTTCAGCAGGCGGACGATCTGATCCGCAGTCGCATACCGCAGGGGCACGTACTCGCCGATGATGCACTCGGTGCAGCCGCAGTCCGCCGGGTCGACCGCGACAACGAGAAGTCGGATGGACATGATGTGGTCCTTTCCTGGAAGCGGTTCGATTGCCACCAGGAAGCCACCCTGGCCGACAAGAAGAATACTACCATGGATAACGCATCAATGTGCTGTGCTACGCCCCTCCCTCGCCCTGACAGTCCTCTACCCGGGCTCCAGCGGCCCCCGCCTCCGTACCAGCCGCATCCGGTACGGGCACGGCCAAGGTGAACACCTCGTTCAGGTCCGTCGGGCGCTCGTTGGAGGCCAGAGAGGACAGCTCGTCGTGAAGCAGGTCCGACAGGTCCTCCTCCAGCCTCGTCCCGTCGCTGAACACCAACTCGGCCAACTCGGGCTCCCACCACAGCCCGTCGTCCCACGAAATGGCCGGCACCTCTATCCGCTCCAGCCTCACACCGGACGGGTCGGGATCCCCGTACAGCCACCCCAGCTCGTCCCGAAGGACCTCGTGCATCGACGCCACGCTGCGCCGGTCCTCCTCGTCGGGGATCAGCGACGACAAGTGCCACAGCGTTTCGGTCTCCAGATCCGGCAGGACGGCGGCGAACGCCGGCGATGTCAGGAAGGCGTCGAGAGAGGCGGGGTCGAAGGTGATGGTCTGCGCGGTCACGCTGCTCCAGTGATCGTTCTGAGGGGGAGGGTGTCCCGGCGGTCGGCGGCTCGCCGCCGGGACGGGGGAGCTCGGGCGGCTAGAGCTGCCCGAGGACTATGAGGGCCAGGTCGAGGTCGGCCTCGACGGCGAGACCGGCCTCGGTGTCGTCCGAGTCCGGGGCGTTGTCGGCCAGGAAGACGTTGACGACTGTCCGGCCGACACCGAGGCCGGTGAGCAGGTCGGTGCCCGGCTCGCACTGGCTGTACGGGGTCAGCACCGGGAAGGCGTTCACCACACGCACGTAGGCCCCCGGAGTGGTGAACCGGTGTACCGCCGGGTCCTGCGGCGGCAGGGCGACGCGCAGCGCCCTCTCCACGGCGGCGAGCCGGGCCCGGACCTCCAGCAGGACCCGGCCAGGCGCGCAGGCCTGGACGGTCGGCCTCACCCCCGGCCGGTGCTCCCACTCGACCACGTCGCTGCGCGGCAGGAAGGCGGCCGAGGAACGTGCCTCCTCGGGCAGCAGGCCGAGAAGCTCGGATACCGTCAGGGCCTCGCGGAGCCTGGTCCGGTCCGCCGCCATCCTCGTCCCCGCCGCCGGTGCGAGGTGGCTGCGGGCCGCCTCTGCGGCCAGATTCAGCGCGGTGACGTGCCGCGTCGGAAGAACGCCCGCCGGATTCGGGGGCAGGCCCGCCGGCGACTCCCCGCCGTAGGGCCAGGAGCTGACGGCGATCCCCTCGGGAACGGCGGTGATCAGCAGCCGCCGGATCTTGTCGTGCAGCACCGCCTGGTACTGCCCAGCGGCGTTCAGGCCAGCCGGGTTGGCCTCCCAGCTGCCGTGGCGGCTGGGGAGCTCGGCGGCGGCATCGGCGGCAAGCCACCCCAGGGACATCGGATCGCAGTAGGTCGGGTCGGCCATGGTCAGGCCCCTTCGGTCGTGGTGTGGAACAGGTGGAGGGCGCGTCGTTCCCGGCCTCGCCCGGCCGCACGCCGAAGCGCGTGCGGCCGGACGGCGGGCCGGTCACCAGGAGACGGAGACCGTCACGGCGGCGTCACGGGCCTGGCGGCGGCTGAGACGTCGCGGCACGGCCAGCCCCAGCGCCTTGTACTCCTCAATCAGGAGCGCGTTGAACTGGGAGCCGTAGGCGCTGGCCAGGCGCTTGACCGCCTGCTGCTCGGCCAGCGCGCGCAGTTCGGCCACGCTCTCGCCCGCCCCCCGCCCGGCGGGCTCGGCCGCCTCGGCGAGCCGGATCTCGCGTACGAGCCCGGATGCCTCCCCGATCCGCTCAAGCACCGCCGAACGGAAGGCCGTGGACCGCTTGCGCCACGCCTCCGCCTCCGGCGACAGGTCGGCAGCCCGGTTCTCGAACTGGACCTCCAGCCCGGTCAGGAGCTGGGTCAGCGCGCAGAGCCACCGGTCCACGTTGACCGGGGCGCGGAGCGCACCGGCCTGTACCGGCGTCACCGCCTGCTGGACGTCTTGGACGGCCAGCGTCGCGAACTCCACGTCCCCGAGCGCCGCGACTTGATCAGTCACCGGGAGCGAACTGGCAGGCTCGATGACCTTGCTCGTCAAGTGGAGCCACCCGCACACGCACGGATAGGTCCTCAGGTGATGGACGAACCTGCGAATGGTCCGCCCGGCTGCCGACACGGTGGCGAACTGCGTCTTCCACGGCGTGGGGCATTCCCCCGCATGCGCTGTCATCTCAATCCGATCCACGAGGAAGATCAGCGGTGGCTGCCGACAGCGGAGCGGATGGCCTGGGCGGCCGCCTTGGCCGTCAGCCCCTCCGTCTTGCTCCAGCTCGCGATGACGGTCCGCCGGTAGTCCGTCTCGCTCAGGCCCAGCGGCCCGTACACGGCCGGGGTGATCGGCTCCTCCGCCAGGTGGTCGGACAGCACCCGCAGCGCCTCCGAGAACTCCCCCGGGTGGTGGGCGGAGCGACGCGGCGTGATCACACCGAGCTGCCGCCCCTTGGTACGGATCGTCCGCCCGGCCACCTTCCGCTGCGCGCGGTCGAAGGCGTGCAGCACCGAGCAGGGCTCGCCCGGCGCGAAGGTCGACGGCGGGTAGGACTCCCACTCCTTGTCGCTGAGCGCTGCGCCCTGGTGCAGTCCGCTCTCCTGGAGACGGCGGGCGGTCAGCTCCATGACCAGCTGGGTTCGGGTGATACGGGTACGGCGGGACATGGTTCCTCCTGCGGTGAACGGTTCGAATGCCTGCCGGGAGCCGCCCGGCCTGACAAGAAAAAGAATACCACGAATAACGCACCAATGGGTGGGTTACCCCTCTCACGCTTCCGTGCGGGCGGCGTCCGAGAGCGCGGCGAGGATGCCGGTGAACCGCGCCGGGGTGCGGTCCGGCCACGGGGCGGTGCCGGCCAGTGCCGCATGGACGCACGCCTCCCACTCCCGGTAGAACTCCATCAGCAGGTCGCTGGCCTTCAGCGCGGCGTCGCGGTCGGCGAAATCCAGGCCCGTGGCCTCCAGCCAGGCCGCCACGGTGCGGGCGCGGGCCTTGGTGCCGCACCCGGTGGCCAGCGCGATGCGGTGGCGGCCGGGCAGGAGCACGCTCCAGGGGGCCGGTGCGTAGGGGGCGGCGGGTCGGTGCAGCACCAGGACGGCCGGTTCACCGGCCGCACCAGCCGGCGCCGGTGCGGCGGCGGGGTAGCGCTTGAAGAGCTCGTCGACGTCGCCCATGGCCGTGAACATCCCGCCGGCGCCGTCGGCCCGGGCAGCGGTGAGCGCGGCGTGCGGGTCGTAGGCACCGGGGGTGGTCAGCAGGACAACGGTGGGGTGGGTGAGCTCGTCCACCGCGAGAGTGCGCCCGTCGGGGAGGACGAACGCGGTGGGGCGGCCGTCGGCCCGCACGGAAGCGACGGTGACGGGCTGGTAGTCGGCGTTGTCACCCGCTCCGCCCTGGCCGGGTCGCCAGGTCTCCAGCACGGCGAGCTGGCCGCGGACGGCCCGGGGCGGCGGCGTGCTGTCGCCGCCCCGGTCGCGGGTCCTGGTCATCGGCACTCCTGTTCGGTGGCGTTGACGCTGACGGCCTCGATCGGGGTCTCGGTGACCGAGGTGTGGCGCAGGTAGGCGAACAGCGGGTCGCCCAGGTCCTCGTGCACGCCCGCGGTGTGGCGGTCGCACATCGCCCACCGCTGGGTGCGGCGCTCGGCGAACGTGATGGTCAGCAGGGTGGTGGCGGGGGAGGGGCAGGCCCCCGGTCGGGTGGTGTAGGCGGCGGATGCGCAGGTGGCAGGCATTGATCTCCTGGTCGGCGGAGCGGGAGGTCCGGGTGGGTCAGGTGTTCGCCCTGATCCAGTCGGCGATGACGGCGGCGCAGGCCGCCGCGTCCTGGTGGGCGTCCAGCGTTCCGATGCCGGTGTAGACGTCGGTCCTGTCGCCCGGATCGTGGTCGGGGTAGAAGGCGGCGAACCAGCGGTCGTGGTCGGCGGCCTGGTGGTCGGCGCAGGCGTCGTCGGTGGCGAGGATCTCGCCGCCGGGGACCGTGACCGCCACCGCCGTGCAGTTGCCGCCGGTGGGGATGACGGCGGCCGCGTGGCCTTGCGCCGACAGGGCAAGGCAGAGGATCTGCCCGGCGTTCTCCTCCGGGGCGGTGGCCGTATCGGCGGGCGCCGTCGGGCCGGTGGGCGTGCGGTGGAGCCAGAATCCCTCGCCGGTCTCGTCCAGGACACGGCGGCCCACGGTCCAGGCGGTGAGCCGGGAAACCTGGTCCCATGTCCAGGGCTCGCCGGTGCGGAAGTCCGCGTCCCCGGGGCCGGCGGTCAGCCACATCCGGTCCACGGGGAAGGCGGTGAACATCTCGCCCGCGATCCGCCGGTCGATGCGAACGAAGACGTGGTCCCCGCCGGCTTCGACGGAGCGGCCGGGGTCGTTGCGGGCGGCGAAGACCGGGCAGGCGGTGCAGTCGGGGGCCGCCGTCGCGGCGACGCACGACCCGTAGGGTCCCCACGCGCACAGCCGGGTGTCCCGGCGGCTGTCCAGCAGGGCGGCCCAGCTCCGTGGGCACAGCGCGCACTGTGCGTCCGGGGTGGTCATGTGGGCGTTGAGGGAGAAGCGGTTCCAGCCGCCCGCGGGGCGGACGGGCTCGGGGCCGGGGAGGTGCAGTGGCATGACGGGGTTCCGTTCGGGGGCCGGTTGTGGGGGGCCGGGCGCGGCCGGCGAACCGGTAGCGGGTGGGCTGGAAGAACCCTTCGTGGGCGGGGCGGGCGGCGAAGGCATGGGAGTCGTCACCTCGGGTTCGGGCCGCCGGGGCATGGCACCGGCGGCCCGAGTTCCGGTCAGGGACCGGCCCAGTCGGGGTAGAGCGTCTTGGCGAGGAGGACGGCGTTCGTGGCGGCGTCGTCCAGTTCACGGAAGACGTGAACCGGGTCGCGGTCCAGGAGCAGCCTGATGATCTGCTGGCCGTACTCGCAGCCTCGGTCGTAGTCGTCGCTGTCCTGGTCGGGGCCCTTGGCCAGCCAGGCCCGCAGGAGTGTCTCGACGGCCTCCAGGTCGCGCTCCGCGCCGTCCCGGAGGCGGCTCTCGGCGAAGGCCCGGCGGACGGCGGACGCCGCCCAGTTGACGCCCTGTTCGAAGCGGCTGTGGACCACATCGGGGCGGGCGAACTCGGCCAGCGCGGCCAGGACCATCTCGGCGGTGATCGACATGTGACTCCGATCGGGATGGGGGTGCCCGCCCTCGGCGGACAGTGCGGGCCGGGCGGCCCGCGCTGCGCGGGCCGCCCGGGGGCTTCACAGGGAGGCGATCCAGGCTCGGCCGTCGGGGAGCAGGGAGGTGCTGTGGACCGGGCGGGTCCAGCCGACGGTGTCGGCCTTGCGGTGGGCGATCTGCCACATCGCCGTGGCGATGCCTTGGCGGCGCCAATCGCGCTCGACGCCGACCCACCAGACCATCCCGTCGTGATGGTCCCACAGCAGGCGGCCGACCAGCCGTCCGTCGGCGGTCTCGGCGGTCACCGCGTAGACGCTGGCAGGGGCGAGCCCCTCGGTCAGGCGGCTGGGCGCGTGCCGGACGCTGCGGTAGACGATCTCCGGCACGGGCCCCGCCGCCGCCCTGGTGAGGCGGTGCGGTGCGGCCATGGTGGACATGCTCATGCTCTCTCCTGCGGTTCGACTGCTCTCGGGAGCCACCCGACTGACAAGAAAAATACTACCATGAATAACGCATTCATCGGGGATGGGAGCCCACGCCCGCGCCCCTGTCCGCTATCGGACCCGGCTTCCCCAGCGATCGGCCTCATGGCGCAGCTGGTGCTGGATGCCCTCGGCCTTGTGAAGCTGCTCGAAAGCTGCGGCGGCGCTCCGCGTCACCTGCTCCACCAGGCCCAGGGAGCGCTCTGCGGCCCACCCCTCCTTGATGACGTCCAGACGCTCCGCCGCCCGGTGCGCCTCGTCGGCGGCGTCGCAGGCCTTGATGAACAGGGCCCGGGTGGCGCCAGCCGCTTCCCTGGCCTGGCGGGCGTGTTCCTCCAGGGCCGCCATGAGTTCGGCTGCCCGCTCCACGCCCAGGGTCTTGCTCGCGCCTTCCAGGGCGCGGCCCCCGCCGCGCGTGACCGCCAAGTCTGCCGCCTCCGCGATCCGGCGGGTCGGCTCGTAGTTCTTCTTCGCCTCCGTGAGCGCGTCGTAGGCCCGGGCGGCCGGCCGCTTGACCGTTGGCACGGGGGCCTCGGCCTCGGTGACCGTGATGGCCATTTCGACGGCGTTGGCCTCGCCCCTGAGGTAGCGGTTGATGCCGCGGACGACCCACCAGGTAGACCGGCCGTACGGCTCCATGCCGGTCTCGTCGCCGAACCTCTTCAGCTCGTACGCGGTGAAGTTGCTGTCGCGGCCGAACCTCTCGACGCAGTGGGCCACGTTGCGCGCCCGCTGGGCGTTGGCCATGGTGACCGGGTAGTCCCGGCCGCTGAGGCGGTAGCCGACGATGCGGCCGGTCGAAAGGCGCAGTACGCCCATGTCTCCTCCTCGGAGTGGTGGCTCTGGCTTCGGCGGAGTGGCGCCGGATCCGGCCCCGGGCGGGGCCGGATCCGGCGCGGCGGGCGGTCAGTCCTTCGCGGGGGCGGCAAACGGGTCGAAGCCGGGGAAGATGTCCATGGGCCACAGGACGACCGCCTTGCGGGCGTCCTTCGGGGGGACGTGCCCGATCTCCTCCTCCTTCTTGCTCCCCTCGGAGCCCGGCAGGCTGTAGGTCTCGCCTTCGGCGTACAGGGCGTCGTTCCAGCCGCTGACGGGCGCGAAGCGGTTGCCCTCGGCGTCGGCCGACAGGACCACGGGCGTGTGGGGGCTGAACTTCTCCTTCCGGATCAGGTGATCCAAGGTCGCGCGCAGGGCGCTGATGGTCAGGGGGCCTTCGGGGGTGCTCATGTGTGCCTCCAGGCGGTTCGGGTCCGGCCGGTAGCCATCCGGCCTGACAGGAAGAAGACTACCACAAAGTTGGCATTGAAGGGGTGTTGGAGGCCCCCCGCTGCACCGGAACCCCGGCCCGGCCGACGCCGTGTACGGCCGGGTACTGCTCCGCCAGGTACGCCCGCAACCCCGGCACCCACGGCACCCCCAACAGGTGACCCCACACCGCCGCCGAGCAGCCGGGTGCCACGATGTCGGCATCCTGCTGGGCAACGCTCGACCGGGACCCGACACCCGGATGGTCGCCCGGAAGCTGCACCAGCAGGGCGATCTCCCGCAGAGTGAACCGGCCACCGTGCTCGCCCACGTCCCAACTGCGGACCTTGGACGTCACTCCGGGGATCGGCTGCCCCGCCTTGAGGACGAACTTGTTGCCGCCGCTCGTCTTACGGGCTCCCCGGGTGGTGACCTCCAGGCCCACCGGGCGCCCGAGCGCCTCGGGCGCCCCGGTCACGATCGGCTCCTCGGGACGGATCGGCAGCGTCGGAGTAGCCGACCGGGACGCGGCCAGGAACAGCCGCCGGCGGTGGGAAGGGCTGCCGTAGTCGGCCGCGTCCAGCACGGTCCACTGCGCGAACTGCCACCCGGCCAGCTCGAAGTCGCACCACACCTCCATCCGGATCTCCTCCGGCAGGTGGGCCGACTGCTCCACCGACACGAACTCCAGCTCGGCGCCGGCCAGCTGCAGCCCGAGGGTCCAGATCGGGATCTCCAGCATCAGCTGGGCAGTCTTGGTGGTCATCCCCGCCAGGGACTCCCGAACCTCCGCCCACGACAGCAGGGACGGCGCACGGTAGGTCATCGGCTGGCCCGGCATGCCGGTGGCCGGGATGTTGCCCGCCGCCTCCCGCACGTCGTCGAACGCCCTCGTCAGGATGCGCAGGTTCTCCGGCAGATGGCCGAGCCGCTTGCCCACCAGGGCCCAGTCGACGCACGGCGGGCTGAAGATCACCCCCGTGGTGTCCCGCAGCGCGATGTGGCCGGGGTCGAGATCCCGCACGTCGGCCTGAATCGCCGTGCATCCGGCCGCCCGCGACGTCGCGCAGGCGTCCGCGTTCATCTCCACGCACACCATGTCTACCTCGACGCCCAGCACTCGCCGAATGCCGACGCACCAACCCCCGCACCCGGCGAAGAAGTTGATCACACGGATCGGATCGCCCGGCATCCGCTTCCGCAGCCACCGCACCGGCCACGGGCCGGCGAGCACCGCACGCTCCTCGGCGCTGAGCGCCTCCGCCTCCGGCGGGGCCTTCGTCAGCTTCTCCAGGTACCCGCCGTGCTGCTCCGCATCCCCCAACGCCTCGTCCCGGTCGCCTCCCAGGCCCGACAGGCCGCAGGCCCGGCACCCCCACGACCAACCCCCGCCGGCCTCCTCGCGAAGGTGCACCCGGTGCCCGTGCTTGTTGAGCCAGTCGTCGCCGTCGTCGCCGGCCACGTACGGCGTCACCACGTTCGCCGCGGCGGGCTCCGCGAGCGGGAAGAACAGCTGATCCATGGAAGTCCCCTGCAGTGCGGAGCGGTCCGAAGCCGAACGGGAAGCAGCCCGAACGGCGGAAGAAAGTCGGCCCGGATGCGGCATCCGATCGCCCGGCGGCCCTGGCCGCTGCCTGCGCCACGGGTGCGACGCCTCCTGACGCGCCGTCGGCCCGGCCCCGGGGCCCGCCAGAGAGGCAGGCCCCGGGGAGTGCGTCAGAAGAGGGTCGCCACCGCCTCGACCGCCGCCGTGGCCTGACGGCCCCGCAGCGCCGAAGCGGGGACCGGCGCCGGGGCCGTCCGGGGAGTGCGCGTGAAGTCGCACACCACGATCTCGGTCGCGGGCGACACCCCGCGCCACTGGTCCAGGTGAAACGAGGTGTCGATGCTGCACCCCATCTCAAGACACAGGCCGGTGTCCCGCTCGAACTGCTCGTACTCCGCGCTGCGCGCCTCCTCGTAGCGCTGCTTGCCGCTGTAGCGGAAGGGGGCGGACTGCTGCGGGATCAGGAAGACGCCCCACCGCCCCACCTCGGCGGCGACGGCCAGCGCGTGGTACTCGAACCTGCGGCTCGTCACTCCCGGCCCGTCGCCGCTGCGCTCGGTGAAGCCGTACGGCGGGTTGCTGATCACCATGTCGAACCGGCCCAGGTCCTCGGGCAGGTCGAAGATGTCGGCGCAGATCCACCGGGCCTCCGGGAGCACCTTGCGGCCCACCCTCACGTACTCCGGGTTGCGCTCGACGCAGACCATCTCGCGATCGGGGGCGCCCATGTCGTTGATGGACGCCCAGGCCAGGCGGCCGATCCCGGCACACAGGTCCAGGACCCGCTGAACCTCCGGGCCGCTCACCTCCACGGACATGTCGACGGCCAGCCCGGTCGGAGTGAAGAACGCCCCGTCCAGGCCGTGGGCGGCCTCCTCCGACGCCTGCCAGTTTTCCATCACGAACTCCCGCTCCGACCAGGTGAGCGGCCGGTCGAGGTCCACTAGGGCCTGGGCCTGACGGTGCAACTTGGCCAGGTCCTTGGGCAGGTTCGACATGGGTGGGGTCCCTCCGTGTGGGGTGAGTGGTCCGATCGCCTACCGGGAGCCATCCGGCCTGACATGAGAAAGACTACCACGAATAAGGCATCAGTGGGGCTGGAATAGCCCCTTCGAGGCGGGCCGGGCGCCACGGGAGGCCTGCGTCCAGTCGTTGCAGGATCGTCAGGCCGTCCCGCGTGCCGCAGAGGCGTGACCGCGCGGTCCGCGCGGAATCACCTGGATGTCCAGCGGCAGCCCGTAGTGCCGGGCGAGGGCCGTGACCGCCTCCAGGCCCCCGGCCACCGGGTCCGGGGTGACGGGCTGGTCGAGGTGGTCCGTGACCTCGTAGAGGCAGGCAGGGAAGTGGCCCAGGTAGCGCAGCATTCCTTTGAGGCCGGGGTGCTCGGGGAAGTCGACGGAGCTCGTGCCGGCGGCGGGAGGACCGACCCGGCGCACCACGGCGCTGGTGCGGGGCCGCCCGGGGGCGACGTCGGTCCCCATCGCCTGCTCCTCCGCCGATTCGTCGTCGGCATCCTGCGCCATGGCGGCTGATGTGCCCGCGGGGGCGGAGCGCAACGACGACTCGGCGAAGAGCGCGGGAACGGGACCGGAGAGAAGGGGGGTCTGCATCAGTGTTCCTCGGGTTCGTGGGCGGGAGGCTGGCGGAGCGGCCGCGGGTCCTCGGAGTTGGGCCGGTCTCCCCGGCGGGCGGCGCGGGGGAGACCGGAAGGTGCTGGCCGTGTTGGATTCAGGTCGGCGGGTCGTCCGGCGGGGCTGCGTCCGGGCGCCGGAGCAGCGCCAGGATCGCGCGGGCCAGGTACAGCGGTACGCCGGTCAGCTTGAGATCGGCGGAGTCGGCGGACTGGTTCACGCGGACCGTGCCGCTGGCGTGGGCGCGCTGCGGGCGGTGGTACGGGTCGGGGTAGAACGATCCGGCGCTCTGCTCGCTGTCCCAGTCGTAGGTGTGCAGGGCCGGCAGTGCTTCGATCAGCGAGCGCATCGCCTCGATGCGGGCCAGGCGCAGGCGCTCCGCCTCGGCGACCTCGGCCAGAGCCCCGGGCATGGCCGCCGTGTATTCCGGCAGCAGCCGCCGGCGGATCTCCCGCGCGATGTCGCCCGGCGGTCGGCGGATCGAGACACCGATCTCGAAGGTCCTCCTGCCCGACCAGCCCCGGGGGGTCACTCCGTGGACGGTCAGCCGGCCGCGGGCGGCCTCGGTCGACTGCCGGTGCTCCAGTCGCAGCGCAAGGCCGGTCGGGTGGTACAGGGTGACGGCCCCGTAGACCCATCGCTGCACCTGGTGCCACCACCCCGGTTCCTTGGTGGGATCGGTGTCGAGCGCGGCCGCCAGATCCCGCCCCAGGGCGTCGAAGCGGCGGTGAAGCTCGGCTTCCTCGGCCTCGGTCATCTGGTCTCACTTCCGCGATCTGGGGTGGGTGGCCGGGCGGGGAACCGCCCGGCCACCCGGGGTGCTACGCGCGCGGCTGCGGCGGTACGGACACGGCCTCGCCCACCGGTCGGGTTGCCCCGGCGGTCTTCAGGGCCTCGCGGTACGCCTCCAGCCGGGACCGGTCACCGGCGGTCAGCTTGTTCTCGCTCAGGCGGCGCAGCGCGAACCCGCCGTCGCGGCCGGCGACGTGCCGCACGCTCGGCAGGCGCTCGGCGGCCCTCCGGGCGTCCTCCATCCGCTCGCCGACGGTGCGGCCGAGCACCTGGTCGTGCTTGTCGAGGATCAGCCAGGCATCGGACGGCTCGCCGTTGTGCTCGGCCTCCGCGATCCGGGGGTCCGGTGCCATGATCTCCAGCCTCTGCGGGTCGGCGACGGTGACCTCCCAGACGTTCTGTGCGGGGTCGGCCACCGCCACGCGGGGATGGCCGGTGGCCTTGTCCCACCCGGTCACCATGGCGGGCACGCGGCCCTGCTCGGTGCCGTGGAGCCAGACCACCGCGCCGGACTCGATCGCGACGCCGTTGCGGTCCAGCACGGGCGGGTTGGGGGTCTCGTTGGTGTCTGTGGTCACGGTTCATCTCCTCTGGTGAAGACGGTTCGACGTCGTCCGGCAGCCAACCGATCCGACATTGAGAATACTACCATGAATAACGCATTCATGGTGGGGTGTCGGCCCTCCAGTCCCGAGGGGGCGGCAGGGCTGCGTGCGGGTCAGTGGGAGGCGTATCCGAAGAACAGCCAGCCGCGGTGTTCCAGCGGTCCGCCCTTGAGCGGGACCGTGAGGAATCCCTTTCGGATCCGCCCGGTGCGCGGACAGGTCTCGTAGACGCCCGTGATGCCGTACGCGACGTCCTCGCCGGGCAAGAGCTTCCCCTCCTGGGCGAGAACGGCGGCCGCCGCCTCGGCCGTCGTCCTGTAGCCGGCGGCGGTGAAGGGGATGGTCACCGTGACCTGCCGCTCACCGGTCAGGACCGGGATGGCGCCGGCGGGCCCCCACTTGTCCTGCAACGGGTGGTCGTGGTCGGACATGATCCGTGCGGCCAGGGCTTCGGCCTCGTCCATGGACTGGGGCGTGTCGCTGACGACCTGGTACCCGTCCTTCTCGGCGATGGTGCCGGTGCCGCCCCTGTGGCCGTACTCGTACTGCGCCTGCTCGACCGCGTCGCGGAAGGCCTGCGCGGCGTCGGTGCCGGTCTGGTAGGCGGTGAAGTCGGCGGCTCCCATGAGCCCTCCCTGTTTGCTGGGTGGTGGATGCGGTGGGGTGGCCGGGCTCCGCAGGGATCAGCGGCGGCACCCGGCCCGGGGGTCAGAGCCCGGCGTCCGCCGCCTTGGGGTCGGCCCGGGTGAAGTCGAGCGGTCCGCACGGCCAGACGGCCGTCACGTCCTGGCCGCGCAGCAGCTCGGCCAGATCGGGATCGGGCGCGCCGGGCAGCAGCAGCGCGCCGCGCGGGCTCGTCTCGAAGTAGCGGGCCTGGTCCCGGAGCCTTCCCAGCGCTTCCCACACGCCCGGCCGCGCGCAGCTGGCGAGCGGCACCACCAGCTCGTTGCGGGTGAGGTTGAGCAACTCCACGTACAGCGGCGTGACGCTGTGGCCGGTGGTGATCCGGTAGTGCGCCATCGAGGCGGACTCCGTCCAGCGCAGGAACGCCGCGTACCGGATCATCAGGTTCCCGGCCGCCTGCCGGGAGGGGACCTCGGTTTCCCGGGAGAGGTGGTTGGCGAGCGCCGTCGCGCTGATCGCGGTGACCGTGCGCTCCAAGCGGGCCGGGGCCGCCGTCGGGAGGCCGCGCGGCGGCTCGCCCAAGGGGAGGAGCTGGAAGACCAGCGCCCGGCGCACCTCCAGCGGCCGGTGCGGATCGCCCGGGGCCTCCGCCCACACGAACGGCCTGTCACTGTCGATCCGGCACTCGCCCAGGTACTCGACCGTGCCGGTCGGGCCCGTCTCGGGCTGGCGGAACAGCCGCAGGGCGCGCCCCTCCGTCACGTGCCTGAGCACGGACTTGTTGCCCTGGGCGAGCTTCTGGTCGGTGCCGTCGGCACCCTCGCCGCGGAAGTGGACGTGCTGGCCGGTCCAGCCGTCGAACCGACTGCCCGCCGTGCTGGTGGTGAACAGCAGCACGTTCGGGCTCGACTTGGAGGGGCTGATCCGGGGGTGGATGCGGCCGCCGAAGCGGCGGTGCAGTTCGGCGCGGCTCATGTGGGTGCCGGGGGTGAGATCCCAGTTCATCCGGACGTCTCCTTGAAGGGGTGAGGTGATGGGGCGGGGCCCGTGGGCCGCAAGACGATACCCGGTAGACACCCGGGCTGACATGAGAAAGAATACCACGAATAAGGAATCAGTGGGGGGTGGTGCACAGCGTGAGCTGCTTCGGCGCGTCCAGCGCTTCCAGGACCCGATCACGCCAGAGCAACGCGTACCGCCGGCAGGTCCGGCAGTCCGCCGCCCGGTGGGTGCACTCCGGCAGCCGAACCCGGCGGCGCCGCGCCCCGTACGACCAGGCGTAGCTGTCCGCGCTGGCCAGATGGTGCCCGTACGCCCGCAGGCCCGACAGCTTCAAGCCGAAGCCGTGCAGGGCCAGGCCCCGGCCGGCCAGCTCGGCCAGGATGTGCCCGGCCTCGCGGGTGCCCTGCCGGCGGCACACCGATCCGACGCCGACCAGCGGCAGCGCCGCCAGGTCGACCCCGGCCGCCTCGTACATCGCGCAGTGCTCCAGGTACTCCCCGACCCGCTGCCCCTGCAGCACGGGCACCCACGGCGCCGCCGGGAACTGCTCCACCAGGTACACGTAGGAGTCGACGGTGAACGTCTGGTGCTGCGCCACGGTGAAGCCGGTGCGCGCGGTGATCTGCGGTTCGGTCATGAAGTCCTGGCAGCTGGCGAACTCCGGCGGCGCGCCGAAGCGGTCCATGAGCCGGTAGACCATGCCACCCCACTCGTCCGGGTCGAGCAGGTAGTCACCGTGCTTGCCGACCTGGCTGAAGCCGGCCGAGTCCAGCGCGTACCGGCATCGCGCCATGGGGGAGCGCGGGCCGCCAACCTGGCGGTTCATCAGGGCGTTCGCGGAGATCATCAGCGGTACCTGGGAGTCCTGCGCCCAGTGCGGCGGCCCGCCGAGGTAGAACACGGTGCGCCGTGGTGCAGTCCCTCGCTCGCGGCGGCCGGCCGGGAATCCTCCCGCCCCATGCAGGGGCGCCGCGTCGGGCTGGGGGTCGGCCGCGGCCCCCCGGGTCAGGTGGATGGTCATGAGGTCGCTCTCCGTGGGGCGGGACGTGGGGTGGCACTGCGCGGCCCGGGCGGGGCGCTGCTCTCGCCCCGCCCGGGTCCGTTACGCGGCGGTGAGTGCGAGCCGCCCGGCCCGCTCGGCCGCCCGGGCTCGCTTCTTCTCCTCCGCCTGCCGCTGGAGCTCGCCGAAGGAAGCCGTGCCCTTCATGGCGGGGTAGCGGTTGGCGGGGATGCCGACCTTCGGGGAGCCGAGTACCGCCAGCAGGTCTGAGTCGCTCTGGTCGCTGTAGCCAGCCGCTTCCAGCGCCTCGACGGTGGGGAAGACGTCGGCGTGCCGGTCGTTCTGGCGGTCGATCAGGTCGTCCTCGGTGCCGCCCAGGCTGAAGCACCACAGGAAGTTCGGCGGGCACTTCGGGAGCACCAGCCGACGGAACCGGTCGATGGCCTTGGTGTAGCAGTAGAACCGCACGTGCGGGGCGGACTTGGCGATGGCCAGCCAACTGAGCACGTATTCGTCCGACCAGAAATCGCCGGCGTCGTGAATACGGACCCAGACGTTCCCGCCCCGGAAGCTACGCCCCCGAAGCTCCGCCTTCATGCGGCGTTCCCACTCCTCGGGCTCGGTCAGCACCAGTTCGAGGTTGAGCAGGTGCCGCGTCCGCGCGCTCGGGAAGCGCTTGTACGAGCTGCCCCGGCCAAACGCGTAGCAACTGCGCCCGCAGACCCCCGCCTCGGGGCAGGTGTTGAAGTACTTCCCGGTGCTGAGGCGCACCCACCAGGCGGGGACGGTCCACGTGAAGACCCGGGGCTTCTCGCTCCCGTCGGGGCGGCGGCAGACGTCGGTGTTGTTCTGCGACAGAAGCTTCGCGGGCCAGTCCGCTCGCGAGGGCTGGTCCAGCTCAAGGCCGGGGATGGGCAAGGTGGTGTCCACAGAAGACTCCGGAGTTCCTGATGGGTTAGCGGACCACGGGCAGGCACGGGGGCGCGACGGACCCTTCGGCTGGCCTCGCGGAGTTCGTGCCCGCCGTGCGGTTAGGGGCAGGGTCAGGGGCGCCGGGCCGGGCCGCCGCGTGGGCGGCCCGGTGACCGGCTCAGAAGACGCGGAAGCCGCCGCGCTCCTTCGCCTTGCCCATCCACTCGATCCACCTGGGGAACCGGTCGTGCTCCCCGGTGGCCTCCTGGCGCTCCTGCTCGTCGGCGGCCTCCCATGCGGCGAGCGCGGCCCCGATCTGGGTCGGCGTCACGAGCCAGCCGTCGTTGCTGCGCAGCTTGTGCCAGGGGATGCCGGTGACGGGCTGTGGCTCGGCGTCGGTGACCTCGTCCTGTGCCCGCTTGAACCGCTCGCGGGCCTCCGTCAGCGGATCGTCGTCCTGACCGCTGCCCTTGGCGTCCGCGCCCCCCTTCTCGTCAGGGGCGAGGTTGCCCGCGAGGTCGTCCATGTCGTCCTCGGTCAGGCCGAAGTCACCGGGGCGGGGCAAGTCCGGGTGGTCCTGCTCGGTGAGCATCCCCAGCCGGTCCATGATCGTGAGCACCCCGTCCATGGACCGGGTGTTCAGGTAGAAGAGGTGGGGCGTGGCCCTGCCGTAGGCGGTCCAGGCGTCTTCCCATGCGGCCCTGGCCGCTTCCCGCTCCGGTCCGTCGGGGATCGCGCTGGGGTTGGTCGCTGTGTTGACGGCCTCCTGCATCTCCAGCCGTTCGGCCTCCTCCTCGGCGGTCAGCGGGTCGGCCCAGGTCATGGTGTAGCGCATGCGGTGCTCTCCTCGGTTAGCGGTCCGATATCCCGGCGGGGCCACCCGCCCGGACAAGAGAAAGACTACCATAAATAAAGCATCAATGGGGCTGGTGAAGCCACTCCCTGTACTCCTTCGCTAGCGCCCGGCCGCCTTCCGCGAACCGCCCCGACGCCCGCCTCGCCCAGCGGGCCGCATGCTCCGCATTCGCCCGGTCGTACCTTCCCGACCAGGCATCCGGATGGGCCGGGTCGGACACGATCCGCGCCAGTTCCTCGGCCAAGCCGGCGATCTCGCCCATGTCCGCCGCCGGGTCCGCGCTACGCCCCTCCTCCACGCCTGCCAGCAGCACCAGGGCTCGCCTGGCGGCCTCGGCGCAGCCTTCGACGCGGGACAGCGACGACAGCTCGTCACCGACGTTCAGCAACCGCCGTTCCGTGTACTCCTCGGGGTGCAGCACCCGGAACGGGGCCGGCGGCAGCTCGGCCAGCGCGGTGGCGGAGGGTCTGGCGAACCGGGGCAGGCGATCCCCGAACAGCACAGTCCCCTCCGAGGGGCGGTCCACGTCGGCCAGCTCCAGCCGGAACGACACCCGTCCGTCCCGGTGCTCCTCCCGGCCGGTCACCCGCCACGGTCGGCCCCACGCCGGGCCGTTCTCCGGACCTGCCAGACGTACGACGTCCAGCACCTCGAACACCTCACCCGCCGCCGCGGCAACCCACCCGGGCGGCGCCGCCGCCCGCCGCTGCCGCTGCACGGCAGCCGCCTCCCGCGCGTCCACCGCCTGAACCACGGCGTCGGCCGCCTCCCACTGGCTGCCCCACAGGGTCCGCTGTTGCGCGCCGTCCACCAGGCACCACCAGTCGCGACCATGGCCGCTGCGCCACACCTGGCCGCAGGGCCGCCCGTCGACGGCCACCGGGCGGCGGCCGTCCGCGTCGCGCCGGCCGATCCTGGTGCGCGCCTGGCGGGCCAGCAGCCGTTCGTGCTCGGCGGCGGCCCGCGCGGCCTTGGCGCGTTCGTGCTCGCGCCGGGTCTGCTCCCGGGTGAGGGCGCCCCGCCGGTTGCCGATCTGTCTGAGGATCTCCCAGGGGACTGCGCGTCCGCCTCCCGGGCCGTGCTGGTAGTCGTCCAGCGCCCGGAGTTCGGCGGACAGTGCCTCGTCGCCCAGTTGCGCCGGCGGGGTGTCGCCGACCGGCGGTTCCGGCCGGCTTCCGTGTTCCGCAGCGCTCACCGGGTGCCCGCCTCGTGGGGGAAGGCGCCCGGCTCGGCGGTGGCCATCACCTGGTATCCGTCGCCACGGAGGGCGGCCTCCATCAGGGCGGCGACGTCGCCGGCCTCGGCGATGCTGCCCAGGTTGGACACGGACATGTCGCGATTCACGTAGTGGGTGCTCACGAAGTCTCCTTGAAGGAATGGGAGTTGGGCCCGCCGCGCGGGCAAGCGCTCGTGCGGCGGGCCGGGTGGCCGACCAGCGGGGCGGTCAGTCCTCGGCGGGGCCGCAAGCGCCGAGCGCGTACCGCCAGACCCAGGAAGATCCGTCGACGTACAGGCGCGGGAAGTCCCAGATGTCCTGTCCGGCGGCCCCCATGTACCGGACCTGGTCGAGGGGGATGCCGGGCATCTCCACGTCCACGGCCCGTCCGTCGGCCAGGTCGAGCCGGAAGGCGTAGCGGCCGTCTCCGGAGTCCCCATCCGGGGTCGCGGTGCAGACGGCGACGGTGGTTCCGAGGCCGGCCAGGTCGGCGACGAACTGGGTCATGTTCTCGGCGGCGGCGGCGGCGGTGGTGCGGTCGGTGTCGGGGACGGGCCCGGACCCGGCGTTGATGATGACGTGCATGGAGTCCTTGTGCTGCTGGGCGGCCGTAGGGCCGGCGGCGGGTGGCGGCGGAGCTACCAACGGATCTGGATCAGGTACCGGCCGGGAGGGATCAGCCCCTTGCAGGCCAGGTCGCTGAGGACGACCTCCGGGCGCGGGTCCTGGCCGGGCCGTCCGGCCTGCCACGCGGTCAGCTTCTCCTGGTCGTAGGGGTCGAGCCCGGGGCGGCTCACCAGCGGGGAGGTCGGGTCCTCCGGGTCCTCGAAGCCGCGGTGCTCGGTGACCGCGTCGGCGGCGTGGTCGTCCCCGTTGCGGGCCTCCAGAGCCGCGTGGGTGCAGTAGGGCGTCCCGTACACCTCTTCGACGAACCGGTCGAGGTCGCTGGCGCTGACGACGTGCAGGGTGATGGTGGTGGTGTTCAGGGGCATGACGGTGTCCTTGCCGAGAAGGGGATGGGAGGGCCGCCGCCGGGCTCCGGGTGGCTCCGGCGGCGGCCTGGGAGCCGGATCGTCAGTACCGGTACCCGGTGACGATCCAGGCGCTGCGCAACGCCTTCTTGAGGCTCTCGCCCGCCTCGTACCACTCCCCGTGGCTCGCGTGCCACACGGCCTGATTCAGGAGTCCCACCAGGTGCTGGGCGTCGCGCTGCTCCGGATTCGGGAGGCTGATGCACGTGGCGGGGAGGCTGTTCCAGAGCTCCATGAGCTTCCCGGCCGCGGTCTCGGGAGCGGGGCCATCGCCGACCGGCCATGGGGTGGGAGCGGGTTCGACACCGGCGTCGCGGAGCTGGCTTCCCGTGCCGGGCTGGGCCACTTCCAGGATCTCGGCCACCGTCTCCACGGCGGCGGGGAACAGGCTGTGGTACTCGGCCTTGCGGTCGGACCACGGCCAGGGGTCGCGGGGGTTCGTCACGGTTGATCGTCCTCTCGGAACGGTTCGATCCCTGCCGGCCGCCATCCGGCCTGACTAGAGAAATACTACCACGGAAATGGCATTTTCGGGGTGTGGCCCCCTGGTGCGGGCGCGGCGCCTGCCGCCGCGCCCGCGCCGCTCGGTCACGTCCTGATGAACACCTTCCCCTCGGCGTCGATCCCGTGGGAGTCGCCCTCGTCGTCGTGTCCCGCGTGGTCCAGCAGGAGGCTGTCGGCGGTCGACTCGCGGCCGTAGGCGCGCAGGAACGCGCAGAACGCCTCCGCCTCGCCGCAGGTCAGTCCGGCGGAGCTGTCGCTGACGTCGTAGAGCAGGTAGCCGTCGCCGACCGTGTCGGCGAGATCCTGGGCGGCGCCGACCATGGCGGGGGTGATGGTGGCGTGGTCGGCGCCCCCGCAGTGCGGGCAGTGCAGGGGCCCGGCGGGGTTGTCGACGGCGGTGATGGCGGAGCAGTTCGTGCAGTAGGCGGCGGCAGCAGCCATGGTCACGCACCCTTCGGAGTTCTTGTGATCTTCACGGAGGTCCGCCCCGAGGGTCAATCCGGGGCGAACCTTCCGACAAGAAAAAGAATACCACGAAAAACGCACCCATGGGGGTGTGCGGCCGACCCCCCGACGTACCGTCAGGCCTGCACCCCCCGGCCGGTCACCTCCACCCGACCGGCACCGCCGACCAGCTCGCCCAGCTGCGCCGCCGCCCCCTCCTTCGTCTCGGTGGCCATGACGGACAGGACATCGCTGACGGTGGGCTTGATCCGCCCGCCGCGCGGGCCGGACCGGCCGTCGGCCCACTTGGCCAGGCTGTGATGCTGGCTGACGCCGTACCGGCCGTCGAAGCCCAGCCAGAGCAGTTCGAACACCCACCGGCCCTGACCGGTCGTCCCGCTGATGCGCACGACCAGCATCCGCCCGTCGGTGCCGGTACGGCACGTCATCCGCCAGCCGCCCCGGGCCGCCGCCGCCCAGAGCTCGCCGACCGACCGCGGCACCGGATGGACCGGCTGCCACTGCCCGCCCTCGGCAACCGGCGCCATGGTCCCGGCGGCCGCCCGCTCCCGCGCCGCCAGCCGGGCCTGGACGGCGTCCCGCTCGGCCTTCGCCAGGGCCGCACGCTCGGCCTCCTCGGCCGCCGCGGCCGTCCGCCGCTCGCGCCGCTCGGCGTCGTCCCGCTCCTGCCGAGCCCGGTCGGCCGCCGCCTCCTCGGCCTGGGCCGGGGACATCCGGTGCACGGGCACCTCCCGCGCGACCAGCCCCACGGGGCCGCTCACCCGGAAGCGGCCCTGGCCCAGGTATGCCGCGATCCGGCTCGCGTACCGCACCGCCCCCGCCTCGTCGGCGTCCGGCTCCACCCACACCTGCGCGCCACGGGCGAACCGGCCGCGCCCGTCCTCCTGGCGGCCGGCCGCATCGGCGCCCAGCCGGGCCAGTGCGTCGCGCCGGGCCCACTCGGCCGACTCCTGGTCTTCCCCGGCCTCCCGGGCCGCTGCGTACACCTTCTCCGCCGCCCGGTACCGGGCGCTCTCCTCGGCCTTCAGCGCGTCGCGAACGGCGGCGTGCCGGGTCTGCCGGGCCCGCAGCGCGTGGTCGACCAGCAGCAGCCGGCGCAGCGCCCCCACCTCCTGCACGGCCCCGGCCTTCTCCCACCGCTCCAGGATCACGAGGTCCTGGAGCACGTCCAGGGACAGCCACACGTTCCACCCGCGTCCGACCAGCGCCGACCACACCCGCACCGCCACCTGGTGGCCTTCGCCGGTCCGCCGCCGCGCTCCCGGCTCGTACAACGCCCGCCCGCGCAGCGACTCCTCCTCCAAGGTCCGCGCCCGCTCCTGCTGCGCCTGGGCGTCGTCGCCGTCTCGCAGCAGGGCGGCGGCGGCCAGGCCGAGCGCGTATACCGCCCGGTTGGTCTCCTCCTCCAACGCCGCGTACGCGCCGAGCTCGGCGCGCGGGTCGCCGCCCGGCCGGAAGGCGTCCCACCCCTGCAGGAAGGTCCACCCCGGCCGGCTGTTCTCGGTCCACCACCGGGCGAAGTCCCGGGCGGGCACCTCGTACGCCTCGATGACCGCCAGAGCGAACTCCTCCGGGCCGCCGTCGGGGTGCTGCGCACGCCACTTGGTCTCCTCGGCGTCGTCCGCGGCCTGCTGTGCGGCGACGTAGGGCACGCACTCCGCGTCGGCCTCCGCGCCCAGCGCGACCGCCCGGGCCTTCTGGGCGGCCATCGCGCACACCTCGGCCAGGACCCGCGCCTCCTCGGCCAGCTCGAACGCCTGGCGGGCGCCGGCTGACCGCGCCTCGGCGGACAGCGTCTGGGCGGCCTGCGCCGCATCGTCGGCACGGCCCAGCTCCATTGTGACGGACGCCAGAGCGTGCGCCGCCCACGCCACGCCAGCGGCCTGCTGCTCCTGGAGCCGGCTGTGGACCTGCCGCACTCCGGACGCCTCCCGGGCCGCCGCGGCGGCCTGCTCCCGGGCGTCGTGCTGCCACCACAGGGTCTCGCGGCCGTGGTGGGTGAGGTCGGTCTCCTCACGGGTCATGTCGATCATGCCCGGTGCGAAGGTGCCCAACAGATGGCCGACGTCCCGCCAGCCGAACGGGTCGGCGATCGGCCGGCCGTCCTTGCGCAGGCTTCCGTACCGCCAGCGCAGCCCGTTCGCCTTGTCGGCCTCCCACAGACAGAAGATCTCGACGGCCTGGGACCCGCGGCCGTCCTTGACACGAGCCTTCAGGGTGACGCTCGCGCTTGTGGGGGCCGTCTCCGTGGTGACCTTCCAGCCGCCGCCGGCGGCGCGTTCGGCCAGCCGGGCGGCGTTGCGGGGGAGGGGATGCTCGGTGGTGGGTGCGTCGTTCGGGGTGTTCACGGTGGGGTGCCTTTCTGCGGCGGTGACGTGCGGTTCGAAGGCCGGGCGGGAGCCGCCCGCCGGCCGGGTCATCCGGCATGCCGGGGTGTGTGTCGTTGTGGTGCTGGTCAGCTGTCCGGGCGGTGGGGGTGGACCGGCCGGGCACGGGAAGCGAGTCGTTGGGCGCAGAACCGGTCGCACGTCGTGCCCGGCCGGTCCGGGTCCCGCAGCGTGGCCCGGACACCTCGCCATCAAAAGGAGAGGTGTGCCCGGCTCCGGTCCTGGTGCGAACCGGCGATGCTGCGGGACGGTCAGGGCGGGACAGGGGCGGCGCGGTGCGCCGCTGTCCTCGAAGATTCCGTACCGCGAGACGGGGGAGCGGGCCGGGTTCGGCACCCCGCCGGTCCCCCGGCGCTCAGGTGAGGCGGTTGGGGTGGGCGGAGAAGTGGAGCACGGCGGGGCGGCCCGTTCCGGGATGGGCCGCCTGGAAGTCGGCCATGGCCCGCTCGTAGAGCTCCTGGTGGGTGGGGAGTTCGGTGTACCCGCTGATGAACCGGATCGTCGTTCTCCCGGTACTCGACATCCACGACCTTGGACAGTGTGATCGGCGAGCCCTCCGGGCCCACCGCCGTGAGGAGGAGATGGAACTGGGCGGTCGGGGGGCCCTGCGGGATGGTCCAGCCATCGAAGCTCATGGCGTACTTCCTTCCTGTAGCGGTTCAGGCATTCCGGTCGTCCCACCCGGCCTGACATGAGAAATATTACCAGAGATATGGCATCGTGTCGAGCTGGCCAGCACCGGCAACGCGGGGCCCGGCAGGGCGCGGCAGCGGCCGGCGAACAGACCGCGGCCGGCGGTCCCGGCCCTGACCGCCCGCTCAACAACGGGCCGTCAGGGACGGGATCGTCCGTCAGATCGAATCGGGGCCGTAGAGCGCCCGCCACACCTCCTCCTCGGCTGCGCAGAACCCGTTCTTGTCCAGCTGGTGCCCGCACCGGCAGCGGCGGTCGCTGCCGTAGCGGCAGCGGCACGGGTTGATATCGGCGACGGGGAAGAACCGGCTCCGCAGGTCGAACCCGAACATGTCGTCGTAGGACCGACGCGAGATGAACTCCTCCACGGTTCCCCGCCACGCCTGCCCAGCGAAGTACTCGCGCGGGTCGTCCCCGAACGCCACGTACAGGTTGTGCCACCAACCCTCGTCCGTCGCGCACCACTTGGCGGGGGTCGCCCGCCACAGCGCGGCGTTGGACACCAGTCGCCCACCGGGCACCCGCGTCAGCAGGGCTTCACCGTCCACGGTCGGACGGATCTCGAATCCGCCATCCGCCTTCGGCATGACGCGAAAGACGTTGTCCCACGCGGTGACGGCCTCTGAATTCTGCACAGCTGACCTCCAGTTGCAGTGGATCGTGTGTGGCCCGGGCGGCCGCTCGCGGTCACGCCCGGGGCTCTGTGGTGGGGCGGGCCCCTCCGGCCCACCCCACGCGGCGCTAGTCCTCGTCCGGGAACATGATCGTCATCACCGGCTCGCCGTCGTCCCCGGGCCCGGCCGCGATGGTCAGACGCACCTCCCGCTGAATGCCCGGGGACTCGACCTTGTGGAAGGCGAACCGGAAGGGCACCGCCAGCGCCCCGCCGTCCCCTCGCCGGGCCGCCGCCGCGATGGCCGTGTGCGCCGTCCACAGCAGCTCATTGAGCCGCCCGGCTTCCATCACCTCGTCCTCGCCCCACGCCACGCACCGACCGTGCACGGTCCCCGTCACGGCCACCGGCCACCGGAGGCCGGCCCTGCGCTGCGCCTCGGCGGGCACTTGGACCAGGACGCCGTCGGCGATCGCCTCGGCGCGGGAGTAGGTGTGGATCGGTTCTCCGAAGAGCGCGATCATCGAATCGATCGTGGTCTCGCTGGTCATGTGACCCTCTCGCTGCGGTTCGATGCCTGCCGGAAGCCATCCGGCCTGACAAGAGAAATACTACCACGGATAAGACATGAAAGGTTGTGTGGAAGGCCTCTCTCCTGGCGTCGACCTGGGCCCGGGCCCCATGCCCTGCGGGCCGGTCAGCCGGGGATCCGCCAGGCCTGGGTGAGGATCGCCTGCAGGTCCTCGGCCATCTTGTCCGCCTCGCTACCGTGAACGCGTTCGTAGTCCTCGACGACTCGGGGCTCCGTGTCGAGCGGCAGGGTGTCCCCGGCCGGCAGGCGGGCGAGAAGCCGCATCGCCAGGCAGGCGGCGGCCGGTCCCAGCGGCCCCTGGACACTTCCCGCCGACACGGAGGCCAGCAGCTCGGCATCGGTGGCCGGCCTCGTGTCCTGCCCCGCTGCTACGCGCTCCAGCAGCTCCCGCACGTGCGCCCGGTACAGCCGCGGCGCCGACTCCACCGGTTCCGTGTGCTGCATCAGGAGAAAGGCGTTCCAGATCGCCCCTTGCTCCTTCTCGCCGTGGCGCTCGCGCGCCGCCGCGATCTCCTCTTCGACCATCTCCCAGGCTCCGACGGCTGTTGCCGTTTGCTGTGCCAGGGCCCCGACTGCCTGAGTGAACCAGGTGGGGACGGACAGAGTGCTGTTCAGGGGTACTCCCAGGGGTTGAATCGCACTACGGCGGGCGGTCCCGCCGGAGGGGTTGCGTGTGGGGTGGGGTCGTCGGCGGTCGTCGGCGTTGCGCCACAGGCGCTCGTCAAGCCGCTTGGTCGCGCGGCGGCGCTGCCGGCGGATTCGGGCGCGCTTCTGGCCGTGCTGGCGGGGGCCGGGGCGGCCCTCGTCGGGCCAGCCCGGTACGCGGCGGTAGTTCAGGACGGACGAGCGGCCTCCACCGGTTGGGTGGCTCCCCGCGTCGGTTCAGTCGGGGGCCACGGTGTCCGGCCGTCCCCGTGGACCGGCTCGTGGGTGAGGGGCGGCTGGTGGTCGCCGTGGTCCGCATCCTGGCCGTGGAAGTTCCCCGCCGGGCCGAACTACCCCTGTTCGGCGCAGAGTTCGCGGATCTTGGCGGCGGTTCGGGCGCCGACCTCGGACAGCGTCTCGTCCTCGTCCTCGTCGTGCACGTACACCTCGCCGGTCTCGCATACGTCCCCGGCGGTCATGCGCAGCAGCAGCAGGTGGACGTCCGGATCGGCGCTGAGAGCGGGCTCGAATGCCGCGCGGGTGCCGTCGGCGTGGTGGAGCGTCGGGAAGTTGCCCCGGTCGCTGTGGTGCCAGGAGGGGCCGAGAAGGTGGGCGACGTGGGCGGCCAGGTCGCCGAGTCCGAAGTCGGTGGCGGTGAGGTCGAGCTTGGCGGACTGGGGCGCGATCACGGGTTCCCCCTGGGGGTACGGTTCGACGTGCCGCCGGGGGCCACCCGGACTGACATAGGAAATACTACCATGGATAAAGCATTATCGGTGGCGCATGCCCGCCGCAATGCTCACAGCCGGGCGGCCGCGCGCTCCAGGATCCGCCAGACCGCGAACGGGTCTCCGGCCGCGCTGTACGGCCGGACCTCAGCCGTCCCGCCGAACCGCCGGGCCACCAGGGCGGCAGCATCAACGAGCTCACGCTCATTCGGCCGGGTCGGCGCGGCCGGCAGGCACAGCAGCAACAGCGACCACCGGCCGTCCGGCTTCCGCTCGGGCCGGAACCCCCACTCCTCCTCGAACTCCGCCCAGCGGGCCGCGGCTGCGGCCGCCGGGTGACCGGCCAGCGGCGCCCGGTCGACCCGGGTGCCCGGCGCACGGCGCAGCTCGGTGATCCGGGCCGGCTCCTCCCACAGGAACTCGGGCGCCTCGGCATCCGGCGGCCCAGTCGCGGTCCACACCTCCGGCCCGCCCGGGGAACCGGCGACGCGCAGCGGCAGCTGCACGCCGGCGACGACCATGGTCGTCGCCTCGGGGGTGCGCCGTATCCAGGCCTGGCCGGCGCGGCAGGCCTCGAAGTCCGCGCCCGGACTCCAGCTCGGCGCCTGGCGGAAGGTGTCCGCGGGGAAGGTGATCCGGACCGCGACCGCGCCGGCGTCCGGGTCGCTGCCGGTGGGGTCCCAGGTCCGGAGTACGGCGGACTGGATGCTCTTCTGAAGAGTGCGCTTCATGGCGTTCTCGCTCTCGTTGATCCCATGGGGGACTGTGTGGTGGAGGGGCTGAGTGCCCGGGGGAGTCCGGACTGCCCCGGGGTGGTGAATCGCCTTGGGGGTCTGCGTGTCGGTTGCGGTGGACCGCCCTGCCCGTCGCCCCGGCGGGGCGGCCGGCCGGCACGGCTAGCGGCCCTTGAGCCAGCCCATGCTGTGCGGGATGTGCCGGTGGACGGGCCGTGTGGCGCTCATCAGGTCGAGGGCGTAGGTGGTGCCGCCCGTGAACGGCTCGCCCTCCCACTGGACGGCCGCGTCGTAGCGGTTGCGGATGGCGATCGAACCGCGCTGCCCGGATCGGGAGCCGGCGGTGGCCCAGAACTCGGCGCCGGTGTCGAACGCCTCGTGCGGGGCGCGGCCCAGGTCCCGGACCTCGGCCCACAGTCCGTCGAACGTGGACTGCTCGCGGGTGCTGGTGAGGATGCGCTGGCGGATCTGCTCGGCGACGGTGCGCTCGGCGATGCCCTCGACGGCCAGGCGCATGTTCCGGCTGGCACACCAGCCGCCGTAGGCGACCTGGAAGCGGGGGAACTTCACCTCCCAGGCGTCGGCGGTGGGTTCCTCGCAGGTGAGGCGCACGTAGCCCAGGTGGGCGGCCTGGTCGTAGTGGTTCTCCCACCAGAAGGTTGTCGGGTTCATGCGAAGTACGCGGGACATGGCGGCCTCTCTCGGCTCTGGGCGGTTCGGGAAGTTCGGGGGCCGCACGGTGCCCCGTGGGCGGCCCGGCCGGCCGTACGCGGCCGTCGGACACTGAAGCGGGGCGGGTGATGCGTCACCCGCCCCGGGGCCCGGTCAGTCCTGTCTGCCGCAGGTCGCGCAGGGGGCCTCGCCCAGCCCGGCGGCCTCGCGCTCGATGCGGGCCTTGTAGCGGTCGGTGAGCCTGTACACCCGCTCCCAGCTGTCGGCGGTCCACAGTCGGCCGCGCTTGGCGGCCGCCACCACCGATTCGACGGCGCCCTGCATGGTGTCGGACTCCGCCACGCCGGGGAACCCGGTCCACCAGTTCGACCCGTCGACGCTGCCGCGGTTGATGATCGCGAAGCCGACGCCTCGCGCGTTGCGAACCTCCATGCCGAAGATCAGGCGGCCGTCGCCCTCCCCGCGCACCCGGGCGATGACGGCGGCGCCGGCGATGACCATGTGCTCCTTGCGCTCCGGCAGGGCCTCCAGTGCCTCGTAGTCGGCGACGAGCGCCGTCCACTCCTCCTTGGTGTAGGTCCCGGCGGGGGTGGTCACGTAGGCCCTGGTGGCGGTCATCGCGGAAGTCCTCTCGGTCGGTGGGGCGGGATGCGTGCGGTCCGATGCCAGCCGGAGCCACCCGGACTGACAAGAGAAAGACTACCACAGAAACAGCACCCATGATGTTGTGCGGCCCTTGCACCCCGGCGGCGCCGGCGCCGGCCGCCCTGGAGGGTCCGGCCGGCGGTGCGCCGTGCGGCGGGGCCGGCCTCCCGACCGCTGCGCCCCGCCCCTCGGCGGGGGCCGGGCTCGGCGGCCCGGCCCCCGCCGTCAGGGGCGGACGGGCGGCGCCTCGCCAGCGAACGTCGCCTTGGCACGGCGGACGAACCGGCGGACCAACGCGGGGGCGTCGTGGGGGAAGGCGCCCCACCAGTCGCCGCCGGGCTGCGCGTCGTTCGGGCCGTCGCCGACCAGTTCCCAGCCCAGGCTGTCCTCCATACCGACATACAGGGTCCGCCGTCCGGCCCGGGTGTTCAGCTCGACAGCTGCGCAGAACAGGCCGTGGCCCACCAACTGCAGACCGGCCGGGATGCCGTCGGCGACCAGGGCTGCGGCCACCAGGCGGGCGCGGTCCTCCTCGGGCAGGTGGGCCGGGTGCAAGGTCCAGTCGGCCGGCGTACCCCACTGCGTGACCTGGAGCTCGCTGGGGCCTCGGTCTGCGGTGCTGGCGACCGTGAGACGCACGGCCGGGCGGGCGAGTACCGCGCCGTCACCAGCCGGTGAGGGGATGCGTACCACCTCGATGTCCAGGATGTCCGCGTCACGGACGTGCGGGCCGGGGAAGTGGCCGGCGCCGGTCTGGTAGGGGTCGGTCTGGCCGGTGTAGGTGAACGGCGCGGGCGGGGGCGTGGCGGGCATGGACTGAACTCCGTTGGCTGGCGGGAGATGACGGCGGACGGGTAGCGACCGGCGGTGGCCGGGGCGGCACTCAGGCGGCCCTGTGGATGCGGCGGCCGGGCGGCTGGCCACAGGTACGGCAGCGCGTCAGCGCGCGGCGGGCCCAGACCGGGTGAACCCTGACGGGGTCCGCCGGGTGGGGCGTCTCCTCGGCGGCGTCGCAGCCGGGGCAGCCGTCCTGCATGAGGACGGATCCGTGCGCGCAGTGAACCCGGCTGGTGCTGGCGGCCGGGGCCCCGGCGGGCGGGAAGTCGACGACCATGCACGTCGCGTTGTCCGTGCCGCCCAGGCGCAGCGCCAGGCGCACCAGGTGCTCCGCGCGGTCGGCCGGGTCCCCGCCGCCGAGTGCGGCGGCCAGATTGTGAGCGGCGTCCTCGATCGGCTCGTAACAGCCGTCGGACGCGAGCAGCAACCGGGAACCGGAACGGTCATGGACTGCGGTCCAGTCCGGCGTCAGGGCCTCTCCGGCCGCGCCGTGCCCGAGACAACGGGTGACGATGTTCCGCGCCCACCGAGGGGAGGGAAACCCGGCCGCCTCGAACTGCGCCCGCTGGTTGTGATCGGCCGTCAGGCGCTGCAAGCGGCCGTCGGGGCTCAGCAGGTAGGCGCGGCAGTCGCCGATCCATGCGACGCGCAACAGCTGGTCGGGTCCGGTGACGGCGGCGACGGCGCAAGCTCCGGGGGCGCTGGCCTGCCAACCAGGCTGCGCGGTGATCTCCTCCTGTACCTGGGTGATGGCCTCGTGCGGCTGGAGGCTGCGCGCGGTGAGGTCGGCCAGACGCCGGGCCTGAGCGCGGGTCCAGGCCCGGACGGTGTCGCTGGAGCCGATCCCGTCGAGCAGGACGTAGGCGCGCCCGCCGTCGTCGGTGGCCCGGGTGGCGGTGGCGTCGCACTGGTGGGAACGGGGGCCGATCTGCTGAGCGGTGGCGTGGGGGGGCACGGGGTCTCTCCAAGGTGGTCGGTGTTCGGGTCCCTGGGGCGCGGCGGCGGGCCGGGGCCTGGGCGGGGCGCACGTGGCGGCGCCTTGGCACCCCTGTGCCGTGGCGGTGACAGGTGCGCGGGTCGGGTGGGGGTGGGGCCCGGCCGGGCCCCACCCCCACCGGCCGCTACGCGGTGGCCAGAGCGGGCGCCTGGGCGGCCACCATGGCGGCGGCGGCCTCGGGGCTCTCCCGGAACTCCAGGAAGGCGCGGAACGCCTTGCGGACGGTTTCGGCGGTCGCGCTGAGCATCTGGCGGACCTCCTTCGAATCGCCTCCGGCCCACTCGCCGATGTACGGCGCAACCTTCACCGTGGCGTCGACGCCGTAGAAGGCGGCGATCATGTGCGCCACGGAATCGGCCTCCGTCTCCTTCTCGCCCCGGTGCAGGAAGTACCCGGCCGGGTCCTCGGTGTGCCCCAGAGCCACGTGCCCCGCGACCTCGTGCGCCAGGGTCACGGACGCCTGGGCGGGCGTCACCTGGTCACTGATCCGCACCGTCTTCGTGCTCGGCTGCGCCCACCCGCGCGCCGCTCCGGTGTGCCCGGTCTCCACCCGGAAGCCGTGGTGAACGGCGTACGCCTCCAGGGTCTGCCACATCTCGGCGGGGGCCGCGCCCGGCGTGTCCGCCCCGAACGCCTTCACCGGTCCGGCCAGGGCGGGGGTGATGAAGTAGGTCCCGCTCTTGGGGTTGTGCTGCCACATGGGCTCGGTCTGGCTGGCGTCGAACACCGGCACCAGCTTGAACCGGATGTAGGTCTTCTCGTTCCCGTCCTTGTCGGTGGCGACCTTGCCCGTCTCCTCGTCCTTGCGCTTGCCCGTCATCGGGGCGTTGATCCGGATGGACTTCTCGCCCTTGATGACCTGGCGGCCGCGCTCCTGCCACTGGTTGTAGCTGCACACGGCCGTGGCCTGCGGGCACTGCATGAGGATCATGAAGATGTTGTTCGCCGAGTACCGGCCGATGTCGGTCGCGGACGCCTTCGCCAGCTGCGCCAGCATGGCCGTCCAGCCCTCGGACGTGACCAGTTCCATCACGGCGGCGGCCAGCTGCTCGTGCAGGTCGTTCTCCAGCTGCTCGCGCTTGGCGGTCGCCTCGGCCTTCTCGGCGGCGGTGAGGCTGCTGCGGCGTGCGGGGCGCTTGGTCGCGGTGCGGGCCATGATCGGTCTCCTTCGGTCGTGACAGCGGTTCGGTTGTCTTCCGGGAGCCACCCGGCCTGGCAAGTAAAAGACTACCATGGATAACGCATCATGTGAAGCGCCCACCCCACCCGGACGCCACCGCACCTCGGGCCGTACACCCCTGACCCCCCGTTGGCGGGGCGCCGGCAACCGGCCGGACCGCCCCGCCGGCGGACCGGTCAGCCGCGCCGCTGCGCCCGCTTGATCACCTCCAGGATGCTCGCCTGCTGCCACACCTCGGCCGCGTCGGCGAACTGGTGGGATCCCCTCACGATGCGGCGCAGGATGCGCTCTGACTGGTCGGCGAGCGGGCCCCGGACGGTGATCTCGTGCGGGAAGCTGAGCGACACCGTGGCGTCGTCCCCCTGGCGGGCCGGGCCCTTGGTGTAGAACCACACCCGGTACGGCGCTGTCTCGCCCGTGCCGAACCGGCCAAGCACCACGGCCCGTGCCTGGCCCAGCTTCCGCCCCTGCCGGACGTGCTGGCACCGGATGATCGTTCCCGGCGGCAGGGCCTTCGACGGCGCCTCGGTCGCGGTGGTGGTGAGCTCGGGCATGGGAACCTCTCGGGTCGCGGGAACGGTGGGTGCCCCGGGCGGTGCCCGCCGGCGGCAAGCGGGGCGGTGCCGCCGGCGGGGTCGAGTTGTGCGGGCCGGGGGCGCGCTCAGAGCGCGCCCCCGGTGGGATTCAGGCGATGGTCAGGGCCTTGCGGGGCCGCTTGGCGAACCCGAACGAGGGGTCCTTGGGAGAGGGCTCCACGTCGGCGGTGAACTTCACCCGCTTGCCCTGGAGCTCGCTGGCGGTGCCACCGCTGATCACTCGGGTGAGGGTGGCCGGGACGGTGCTCCACACCCGCCACCCGCCGTCGCCGCGAACGAGCATCTTGTACCGCCCGCCCGACCCGTAGTCCGTGTCCTCGTACTTGGCGAGGATGATTTCCCCGGTGATCTCCAGGGCCTTCCCGGTGGGCACCGGAGCGGCTGCGGCGGCCTCCTGGGCCCGCCGCGCGGCCTCCTCGGCGCGGCGGCGGGCGTACTCCATGCACCGCTCCACCGCCGCCTCCTGGCGCTCCGTCATCGGCTCCAGCCGTGCGACCTGGCGCGCCATGTCGACCACGAAGCTGCTGTCGTGCGGCCCGTCGGCAAGGTAGGCCAGCAACTCCGCGCGACCGGGCCGGTCGGTGCTCCAGTCCGTGAACTCCCGTTCGGCGCGCGCCCGCTTGGTGGCGGCCCTCTTCGCGCGCTTCTCCTCCTCCTTGGCGACGCGGGCGCGGTAGGCATTGACCGCCTTCTCCGTCTCCTCCCGGGTGGACTGCGCCCCGAACGACTTGCCGTGGTTCTCTCCGCCACAGGAGCACGAGCACGACGGCCCGAACGCGTTCATGCAGGCACCGTCGCAGGACTCGTCGCGGGTCACGGCGTACAGCCGCTCACTCCTCAAGGAGGTGCCGCACTCCGGGCAGGGCGGGTTCGGCGTTTCCGTCCGCACGGGGCGGGCGCACTCGGCACACCGCGCCAGGAAGTAGGGGGTGGGCTTCGCGTCGATGATCATGCCGGTCATGTGCGGATTCCTTCCGGGGGCGGTTCGATTGCCTTCCGGGAGCCACCCGGTGCGACATGTAAAAGACTACCATGGAAAATGAATCCATGGGGTTCGGGGGCCGGCCTTTCGGGCCGGCCCCTCTGTAGGTCACTCCTGGGAGCGGCCTCGCTCCAGCCACTCCCTCTTGGGCACGGTCGTCCCGCGATCGTGCTCCGGCCACCCCTTGAACACCACGCGGACCTGTGCCCAGTACGGGTCGTCCCACGGCATGTTCGGGCACACGTGGCGGTTCACGTCGTCGTACGCCTGTTGGTGCGCGATGTACGGGCTGGGCGCGAGCTCGCGGCGGATCAGCGCGGGCCATGTGGGGTCGGCCGGATGGAACAGCACGACCGTGTATGGGCGCAGCTTGCTGGATGCCTCGTCCAGGGCGCCGGCGAGCCGGGCCAGTCGGCGCAGCTGCCGGGCGGCGGCGAGAAGGCGGTGAAACATGGTGGGGACTCCCTTGCGGCGAGAGGGGGGTACGGCTGCCTTGGGTTGCGGTGTGCCGGTGTGGACCGGGGGCGGGCGCCGCGCGCCCGCCCCCGGTGCTTGTCAGGTGCAGTCCAGGCCGCAGCTCAGGCACACCTGAACCGCCCCGTCCGCGATCCACACACCCTGGTCGGTCGTGTCCAGGCACTCCTCCGGGCGCGCGGTCGCCCACGGGCTCTCGCCGTCGACCAAGACGACGTACCGCCCCGGGTGTACGGGCGCACGATGGCGGCCGTGGCCGTGGCCGGTGACGGCCTCCACTCGGTAGGAGAGCCCGGAGGGAAGCTCTCGCCCGGGGGCGGCCAGCGCGCGGACCTCCGGCCGGGAGGCGGCCATTGGCTTGGGTGCGTACAGCCCGGTCTTCGTCGCCATGATCAGCATTCCTCTCGTCGTACGGTTCAGGTGTCTTCCGGGAGCCACCCGGCCTGACAACAAAAAGAATACCATGGATATGGCATTCATAGATGGGGTGCGCCGCCGGGTCTCGGCGGCGGGGCGTCGTGCTCCCCGCGGCCCTTTCGGGTGCCCGCTCCGCGGGGCCGGGGCCCTCCTGCGGCCAGCCGTGGCCCGGCTGGCGACCGGTCAGCTGGTCCGCGTACGGTGCTGCGTCCGGGCGGCCCGGTAGTCGGCGGCCCTGTCCGCCAGATCGAACAGCTTCTCCGCCTCGGCCGGGCTGACAGCCTCCCACTCGGCGCCCTCAAGGGCGGTCCACGCGTCGTCCACCAACTTGGTGATCATGGCCGAGATGCCGGCGACCCTCACGCCGGGGTTGAACCCGTGGAACACCGCCACCTTGTCCCAGAACGACCCGCCCTTGACGGCGCCGTACATGGCCAGGGTCCGCCGGGCCTGGCGACGGCGGGATGCCCGCTCGGTGGCAACCAGGGCGGCCCGCGCCGCCAGCGCACGCTCCTGGGTCTTCCTCGCCCCGCTCAGCTCGGCCTGCGTCGCCGACTCGTCCTCCACACCGCACGTGTTCAGGAAGGCGTCCGTGTACTCGGTGAGGACGCTCATGGTCCGCGCGTCGCCCTCGACGACCAGGCTCCACGACCGGCCGCGCTGGACCCTCCGGCCGCCCTGGACGGCCAGGCGCAGCGCGAGCGACCTCGGGTCGTGGTCGTCGTCCCCCGTCATCGCGTTGGTGCCTTCAAGCCACTCGGCGAACGAACCGGGCACGCTCACCGTGGCCACCGGGCGCGGGGCGGCGGCGGGCGCCGCATCCGGCTGCGCCACCTGCTCCGCGACCATCTGCTGGGCCCACGCGTTCACATCGGTGACGTCAGCGGGCAGCTCGTACGGCTCTCCGGCGATGCCCCCAACGAACAGGTAGGCGGTGCGCCCGGCGGGGCCCTCGACGACGACCGTGACGCGCTTGCCGTCCAGGCGCAGGGGCCGGGCCATGGCCTCACGCCAGCCGCGAGTGCCGGGGGAGGCCGGCTCGTAGGCTCCGGCGAGGCTGCTGGGGGTCTGGGTGCTGGTCATGGTCTCTGTCCTCTCGTCGTGCGGTCCGGGCGCCTTCCGGGAGCCACCCGGCTTGACAAGAGAAAGACTACCATGAATAACGCACTCTATGGGTGTGATCCACGCCTCACACCACCGGATTCTCCGTGATCACCGCCATGATCCGGCGCACCGACGGTGCGTCATGAACCCTCGGTGCGGCGGGCGTCTGCGCCGTCCCCGACCGGAACAGCCGCACCCTGCCGGGCGCAGCACCCCACGAATGCCACGTGTGCTTGTACTCCCACCGCAGCCCGAACCGCCGGGCCTCCTCGTCCTCGGCGGGCCGACCGACCGTCACCGTGTAGAACGGCGCTCCGTCACTCGCGCGGGCCCACTGCTCCAAGACACGCCACCCGTGGGCGCGGGCGTGCTCCACCAACCCCCGGCCGGCCTCGGGCGCCTGGTACCCCGCCGGTGGCACCGCCAGCAACTCCACCAGCCGGGCCCGCAACGCCTCCAGCCGCTCCGCCTCCTCCGGACTCCGCTCGCGGATCCGCCACAGCGCACTGAACTCGGCCCGCGCCTGGTCCAACTCCGACATCTCGCCGACCTCCTCTGATGACGGGCGGGGCGCAGCGCCCCACCCTGCCCGCTCGTCCCCGGGGCGAACCGCCCGTCGGGTGCGCCCCCGGCAAGGGGGCGCAGCACTACGCCTTCTCGTACTTCTGGGGGCGGGGGCTGCGCCCTCCTGCCTCGGCCTGGCGGCCGATGCTGCCCCGGTTGGACTGCCGGGCCCTCCTGGGCGCGGGCGGGGCGGCTGACGCCGCTCCGCTTGGCCCGGCGCTGCGCGCCTGCTCCCGGCCACTGGCGGGCCCGGGGTGGGGCCGGGAAGCCCCGGCCCCACCCCGGCTCCGGTCAGCCGCTACGAGCCCCGGTGAGTGGCTTCTTAGCCGCGCGCGGGCGGGGCCTTGCTGGTCTCGACGCTGTAACTGGCGCCAAGAGTCATCAGCTGCCGGATGTAGGTGGAAGCGGCCTGCTCCCCCTCGGCGACGTGGACGGTCCGGCCCTGGTCGGACGTGATGACGTAGAACATGGCTGCTCCTGGATGAGTGGGAAGCGTTCCGCAGGTGGCCCAGGGGGGCGGGGCGGGACTCCCTTCCCGCCCCGCCCCCCGGCGTGCTCGGTCAGCTGCTGAACGCCACGTCCTGCGCGGCGAACAGGGTGGGGGCCTCTTCGGCCACAGCCGGGGCCACGGTGGGCGCGGCTGCCGCCTTCTTCGGGGCCGCCTTCTTCCGGACCGTGAACGCGGCGTCGGGGGCGTGGAACGCCACAGTGCGGCCGATCTTGAGCGTCCATCCGGCGGCCTTGAACGCCATCATCACGTGGGCGAGTGCCTGGGTCTTGGCGCGGCGGGTGAGAGAGTCAGCCAGCGTGACGCTGACCTGATCGGCGGTGTAGGAGAACTGAACTCGCTCGGAAACGCCCTGCGGGAGCATTTCCATCGCGCTGGCAACCACGGTGTTGGCGGCGGCGACAACGGCGGCAGCGGTCTTGTTCATGATATTTCTCCGATTTCGTGGGAAGGCTTTTAGAATGGGGACTTCTGAATGCCGGGGAGTGGAGTTCCCACCCCCCGGCGGAGGCACTGTCAGGCGGCGGTGAGGGCCAGCAGCCGGGCGCGGGTCCGCTTGTAGGCGGGGTTCCGGGGCGCGTACCGCTCGGCGATCTGGCGGACCTGCGCGGGGGTGTACTGGGTGGTGGGCACCTCGGTCCGCTTCCGGCCGCCGCCCTGGATGGTCCGGGTGGCGATGCTCCGGGTCCCCTCGATGCCCAGCTTCTTCGCGACGCTGCGCAGGCTGTTCGCGCATCCCTCGGCCGTGGGGCGGTTCATGTCGCTGGCGGCCAGCGCGTAGGTGGCCAGGGAGCGGGGGCGGTGACCGAAGGTCTTCGCCAACTGACCGGCGCGGCGGCGGTTGCGGATCATCCCTGCGGCCTTGCGAGCGCTGCGGTTCATGCTGTCCTCCATGCTCTAGCGGTTCGAGTGTCTTCCGGGAGCCACCCGGCCTGACAAGAGAAAGACTACCACGGATAACGCATCCTGCCAACACTCGGGAGGGTCGGCGTCGGCTCGGCGGGGACTCCTGACGTAGCTCCTGACGTAGCTCCTGGCCTACCTCCTGACGTAGCTCCTGACGCCACCACCCCCGGTCCGGCTCACGGAGGGCATACGCCCAGCTCAGGGCGGCAACCAAGGCTCCCGGAAATTCTGACAACCCTCTCTGTGCGCCCCTCTCTTCTCTTTGGTGTGGTGGGTGGTTGGGGCGTTGGTTGGGTTGGTGTGCCCTGCGGGGCTGTTTGTGTGGCCCTGGCGGGCCGGGCGGCCGGGCGGCCGTCGCTCCCCGCGCGCGCGCGCGCGCGCGCGCGCGCGCGCGCGCGCGCGCGCGCGCGCGCGCGCGCGCGCGCGCGCGCGCGCGTGTTCTTAAAAAAAAAAAAAAAAAAAAAAAAAAAAAAAAAAAAAAAAAAAAAAAAAAAAAAAAAAAAAAAAAAAAAAGAGAGAGAGAGAGAGAGAGAGAGAGAGAGAGAGAGAGAGAGAGAGAGAGAGAGAGAGAGAGAGAGAGAGAGAGAGAGAGAGAGAGAGAGAGAGAGAGAGAGAGAGAGAGAGAGAGAGAGAGAGAGAGAGAGAGAGAGAGAGAGAGAGAGAGAGAGAGAGAGAGAGAGAGAGAGAGAGAGAGAGAGAGAGAGAGAGAGAGAGAGAGAGAGAGAGAGAGAGAGAGAGAGAGAGAGAGAGAGAGAGAGAGAGAGAGAGAGAGAGAGAGAGAGAGAGAGAGAGAGAGAGAGAGAGAGAGAGAGAGAGCGCGCGCGCGCGCGCGCGCGCGCGCGAGAGAGAGAGAGAGAGAGAGAGAGAGAGAGAGAGAGAGAGAGAGAG